>SKZJ01000199.1 GCA_007127425.1 Wenzhouxiangella sp. | reverse complement strand
CGGGTGTTAAAGGATCGTCATAATGCCAGTAGAGATAGTTCCCATCAATTGGCGGTATACCCTGGACATCATCGCCCACATAGGGAGTGCCCACTCCCGGTGTACCCCATGGGTTCCAAGGGTTTTTGTCATCCATATTGATGAATATTCCCGTTCTGTCGTTGAACATATTCCGGTAATTATCCTCAGTGGTTCCACTTGAAGTTGTAATGTTCAAATGGCCGGCATCGGTAACACCCTCCGGTACAGTAACTGTAAGCCAGCTACCATCTTCGGCAAATCGAAAATCAGTTGCCTGAATGCCTCCAGGAAACGTTACTTCCTCGACAAGATAGAGATAATTCCCGGTTACCCTCACCGTTTCTCCGGCAGTGGCAAATTCTTTGTTCACCCGCTCAATTTCCGGTGCAGGCGGCAAGACCGGGAAGTTAAAGATAACTTCTCCGGCATTCGATACCAGCCGAATGGTGTTCATTTCGGGAGCTTCCGGATCCAGTCTGCCAAACGGGATATTAGGTACCCTGATAACCATATGTGTATTGGTTACCAATGTGGGATTAAAACTTGCTTCAATACCGTTAAAGTATACTCTTTTGGTACTGGTCAGGTTTTTTCCTACTATCACGAACATTTCTCCGGGGCCAACCAAATCCATCTGTTTGGCTGCTGCTGAATCCGGGTGTACGTATCGTACTCCTTCAATCTCGGGCACCCTGTCGGTTTCGCTCGTTGAATCGCAAGACGCGATGAGCCCAATCATCCCGGCAATAACCAATAGGTATATCAGCTTGTAATAGCCGGACAGGAAACTCTTCATCATCCTGCTGCTGTTTTCTGTTTGAATATTTATTCGTTTCATAATCAGTTTCCTTATTAATTAAAATCGAATGGCACAGGAGCTTCCCGCAGCCTTGGATTTGTTGTCAATTCAGCTTCGGGTATTGCCAACCTGAAGCTCTCAGGCGTTACACTTATTGGCGTACCATCCTGAACGAGTTCATAATCATTCAAATCCCCATTCCAGTAATACCTCATGTGTCGTTCCTGCATATCCACAAGATCGATTGCCATCTGGGAATCTCTGTGATATATCCTCAATAGATCGTACCAGAACCTGCCCTCCATAGTAAGTTCACGTACCCTTTCTTCGAGTATGGTCATGAAATCAAGCTCGGTTTTAGGAGCAACACCGGCTCTTTGACGCACCATGTTGAAGTACTCTAATGCTCTTGCATCAGTTGTAGATTGGTTGTTTCCAAGAATGGCCTCAGCAGCAATCAGATAAATTTCACCCAATCTAAGCATGTAGGTATTAATATCGGTTGACATGAACCCAACCTGACCGTCATTATCTTCCGGCCGCCCTACGATGTATTTTTTCATGTTCAAAATTGAAGTTTCATGAGTGTAACCGCCAAATGCTGTACGCAGCTCCGGATAATGGTCGCCACGTACCATATAGGTCGGTTTTCTGCGGGCATCATCAGTGCTAGTGCCTCCAAGAAGTTCATAGGCCCATTTGGAAATTCCTGTGCCACCACCCCAGCCGTCACCAACACCGGTAAGTGCCGGTATTGCGGCATAGTAAGCTTGTTTACTGTTTTGTGCTCCCCAATAACCACTTCCATGAACCCACTGCAGGGCAAAAATACTCTCAGAATTGTTGTTATTTTCTCGTTTAAACAAATCTGCGTAATTGTCCATCAGTTGGTAAGGGCCATTCTGGATCACATCCTCAGCATACCGAAGGGCAGAATTCAGGTGTTCCTGAACTAAATTACCACCATTGCTCATATAAGAAGCCATGGTAAGGTGGGTCAGTGCCAGGTAAGATTTTGCCGACCAACTCGTAACCCTTCCCGTTGCATCATCCAGAACCAAGTGTTCGGCTGCAAATTCGAAATCATTCAGCACATACCTGAAAACATCTTCCATTCTGTTAGGATACACAAGAGGATCTTCGATTAGATCAGACGTCCTTGTGATAATTGGAACATTCTCCCAGTTGGCAGCCAGCTTTAAATAAGCAACTCCACGCATAAACCTTGCTTCTGCTATTCTATGGTTCTTTACTGCTTCATCAACAGTATTAGGAGTCTGTTCCTGTATATTATTGATGTGGTTATTAGCCTGATTGACCACGATATATAGTGACCGCCAGGTTTCATTCAATCGTGGCTCTGCTGCATCCGCTCTGAACCAATAAAATGGTATGGTATGCCTCACAACACCCCCACCGGCATCACCAAGCTTTGTTGCAGCTTTATCGTTATAGTCATACCAGGTGATATTATAGAGCGAACCTGTTGCCATGGCCAAATCTTCAGGAGTCTGATAAAACGTATCCTGAACAATTGATCCTGTCGGTGGGTGGCTGAAAAAATCATCGCCACATCCTGCCACAAAACCGGCCAGCAGGAGTACACCGAATAAATATTTAATCTTTAGTGTTTTCATAATCTTAAAAATTTTATCACAATTAAAATTAGAACCCGAAATTCAGGCCGAAAGTGAAAATCCTTTGAGACGGATAGTTTCCAATATCCACACCGAAAAGCAGCGGATCTTGCGTATCGGAACCTACTTCGGGATCATGGCCTGAGTAACCGGTAATGGTTAACAGGTTCTGGCCGCTGAAGTACACCCGCATGGTACGAATGTTAAACCGGTTCAGAAGGTCCGCAGGCAGTGTGTAGCCTACAGTCAGGTTTCTGAGCCTGATGTAGCTGCCGTCTTCAATAAACCTGTCGGAAATACGTGCGTTGTTGTTCGCACCGCCAAGTCTCGGCATATCCGTTTCAGGATTGATTATATACACTTCGCTGATTCCAGCGTAATTAATCTCTTCGGGAGTCGCATTAGGATTGTCGATCATTCCTATTCTTGCATACTCATTCAGTGTACGGGCATGTGCTCTCCAATAGTGATCGGCTTCGGTAAATCGGCGTACCTGGCTGAAAATGTCGTTACCGTAACTTCCGTTCAGGAATACAGATACATCAAAACTCCTGAAGTAGAAATCGTTAGTGATTCCGAATGTAAACTTCGGATTCGGGTCACCGATTATAGTTCGGTCTCTTTCATCAATCACACCATCACCGTTAATATCCACGAACTTAAGATCACCGATCCAAACTCCAGAATACTTGTGGATTTGCCTGTGCTGCTCGGCATGGTTACGGATTTCCTCTTCGGTGAGGAACAGGCCGTCGGTTTTATATCCGAAAAACTGTCCTACCGGCTGGCCAATCACCGTTCTTGATACCGGGTCAAAGTGCTGGATTCGTCTTTCGAGGAAGGTTCCTTCCTGGTCCATTCTGGTCACTTTGTTTCGGTTCATGGTATAGATGAACGTTGACTCCCAGCGAAGTTCTCTGTCGAGATTAACTGTATTAAGTGCTAACTCTAAACCTTTATTTTCAAGGGCACCAATGTTTACCATCGGGGCTCCCATTGAGCCAGTTCCGCCTGTACCTGAGTAGAGTGGCAGCGGCCGTCTCATCAGGAGGTCATCCGTCCATTTTTGATAGACATCTGCGGTAAGATTTAATCGGTCATTAAAAAGCCCGATATCCATTCCGAGGTTAATTGACTCAGTGGATTCCCATCTCAGATCCGGGTTCGGCACATTACCTGTTAGCAGGCCGGGACCCCACGCTGTTGGAACAATGTTCAGTGCAGATCCAAACAGGTAGGTTCCGATACCTTCATT
>SKZJ01000001.1 GCA_007127425.1 Wenzhouxiangella sp. | reverse complement strand
CTGGCGTGTACTTCAGTAGTAGGGTGTGGCGAGCATGTCGGTAATGCCCAGGGCATCGCGGTAGAGGAACACCACCAGTACCAGCAGGGCCAGCACGGACACGGCGATCAACGCACTGGCACCCTTTGGTGGCGGCGGGCTCAGCACGACCGTCTGGCCTTCACGCTTGAGGTGGTCGGAGTAGAGATCGCAACTCGACAACAGGTAAATGGGACGCAGCACCAGCATGATGACGCCGACGGCCACGACCATCGGCACGCCGGCCCAGAAGTAGAACAGGTAGATGGCACTGGCCACTTCATCGTCGAAGCTGAAGCTGCCGGGGCTGGTGGCAAGAAAGAAGATGGTGCCGATATAGGTAGCGATGCCGATGATCCAGCACAGGCCTGAATAGCCCAGGCGCAGGACGGCGACGTCGCGGAAGTTGGCGGTGACGAAGCGCACCGACTGCCGCCCGGACTCGATCAGGCTCTTGCCGGTGACCATGGCCGGCAGCATGCCCATGGTGCCCATCTTCCAGGCCTGGTAGATGGCTTCGCTCAGGGCCTTCTGTGCCCAGGTGCGGTGATCGTTTCGCTTGGGCAGGCGATCCAGGATGCGCATCACCGTCCACCAGCCATCAACCCAGGAGAACACCCAGATCGGCCAGGCGTTGGGCAAAACAATTTTCAGACAGTGCGCAATGCGCGTGTCCTGGCCCTGGCGGTGCAGAAAGTGGATCGCGCCCATGCAGGCCGAGAGTATGCCCAGCGGGAAGGCGACCAGGCCCACGATCACCAGCGACCACAGCAGCAGGATCAGGTCGACGATGCTGGCACCATCGGCGTCGGCGGCCGTTTCCCAGACCGGCTCGGGTATCCAGCCGAGCATCTGCACCCAAAGGTAGTAACCCAGTGCAATGACGATCCATTGCATCAGTGCCAGTACGATCAACTGCGGTTCGACAAACAGCAGCTTGAAGGCGTAGCCGGCACGGGCGCAAAAGCCGCGCATCGCCGTCATGCGACCGGGCCGGTCAGCCGCCGCCTTGTGCTCGTGAATCTCGTCCCTGACCGCCCTCATTTCGGCCAGGTAATCCCGGATTGCCACTTGCTACTCCCTGGTTGTTATCCGTGATAGGGCATGGATGAGTTCGTCGGCAGTAAACACCTGGTACATGGACGGATTGGCCCGGGTTCAGGCTCAGCCGATCGACAGGTCGATGGCAAGGAGTGTGATGAAGCCGATCAACACACCGGCGGTAGCGCGGTTCTTGTAGCCGTGCTGGTGGGAGCCGGGAATGATTTCGTGGCTGATCACGAACAGCATTGCGCCGCCGGCAAATGCCATGCCCCAGGGCAGCATCAACTGGGACAGGCTGACGGCGGTGGCGCCGATCAGGCCGCCGACGGGCTGGATCAGTCCGGTCAGCAGACTCATGCCGAAAGCCGCCCCCTTGCCGTAGCCCAGCGTCAGCATGGCCACCGCCACGATCAGCCCCTCCGGCATGTTCTGCAAGCCGATGCCGACTGCCAGCGTGATGCCGTCGCGCACGTCGCCGCCGAAGCCGACGCCCACGGCCAGGCCTTCGGGCAGGTTGTGGATGGCAATGGCGGTGATGAACAGGTAAATGCTGCGAACTTTCGCGGCGTCGACCCCGGATTCAAGCCCGATGCGGAAGCGCTCGTGCGGCACCATCCGGTCGAGCAACAGGAACAGCCCCCCGCCCAATCCCACGCCGACGATGAGTACGGCGGCGGCGAAGGCCGCGGAACCCTGCTGGGCCTCGGCGGCTTCCAGGGCCGGCAAGACCAGCTCGAACGCGGTGGCGGCCAGCATCACGCCGGCGCCGAATCCCATCAGTGCATCCTCGGTGGCCTGGCTGATGCGTCGTAACAGAAAGATCGGCAGCGCGCCCACGGCCGTGAACAGGCCGGCGACCAGACTGGCCAGGAAGCCGAGCTGAAACGTGCTCAGGCCGGCCAGCCAGGTGCTCATCCAGGGCCAGGCCAGGCCGACGGCGTAGACGATGAGCGCCAGCAGCGCCAGCAGCAGCAGCGCGGTCGTCCATGCCATGGGCCGCTCGCTGGCGGGAATGCGCCTGATCATCCGCGCGCCCGTGCAGAGTTGTTCAGAGGTTCCCTGACCATTGTTCCTTTGAAGCGTCGCACGTCTTTGAGAGTAAGCATCGGCATCAAGAATAAACCAGACAACCGCCGAATAGCAGGCGGGTGTGATGATGGTGCTGACGCGGCCTTCGCGCCTGCCGTGCATCCTGAGGAGACTCAAGAACCGATGCCTACCCTGCCATGAGCGAATCACAACGCGAGCTGCATGCATTTCCGTCCGGCGGCGTTGCGGTGGTGATCGGCGCCACCGGCGGCATCGGCAAGGCGCTGACCGAATGCCTGCGTGCCGGCGGACAGTTCGCCGATGTCGTCGGTCTGGCGCGTGGCACCAAGCCGGCGCTGGATGTCACCGATGAGGAAACCATCGCGGCAGCGGCACGACTATTGGGTGAACGTGAGGAACCGTTGCGGCTGGTATTCGACGCCACCGGATTCCTGCACGATGCATGCTTCGCCCCGGAAAAGAGCCTCCAGCAACTCGATCCCGCACACATGGCGCACGCCTTCGCCGTCAACGCCGTCGGGCCGGCGCTGCTGATGAAACACTTCCTGCCGCTGCTGGCCGGCGACGGCAAGGCCGTGTTCGCCACGCTGTCGGCCCGGGTCGGCTCGATCGGCGACAACCGGCTCGGCGGCTGGTACAGCTACCGCGCCTCCAAGGCGGCACTCAACCAACTGGTCCGCACGGCCAGCATCGAGCTCGGTCGGCAGCGCAAGCAGGCCGTCTGCGTGGCCCTGCACCCGGGCACGGTCGACACGGCGTTGTCGGCGCCGTTCTCGAAAGCCGGGCTG
Organism: Wenzhouxiangella sp.; assembly: GCA_007127425.1. GTDB lineage: Bacteria > Pseudomonadota > Gammaproteobacteria > Xanthomonadales > Wenzhouxiangellaceae > Wenzhouxiangella. The sequence continues at coordinate 822 of SKZJ01000001.1, read as the reverse complement.
GAGGTGCGCTCGCCCGATCAGGCCGCGGAGGAACTCTGGCAGGTCATCCTGGGATTTTCGGCCGACGACACTGGCGGCTTCTTCGACCATCACGGCAAGGCAGTCGACTGGTAGATCGGATTCGCCCCACCGCACGGCGGTGGGTGGTGGTATCTTGACGCGCAAATTCACCTTATCCACCAGGAAGCCCGCAAGATGGATCGCGAAGAACTGATCGACGAACTGTTCGCCGAATTCGACAACAACCGTGACGGCGTGCTCTCGCGCGGCGAGTTCGTCGACCTGGTCAAGTACCTGATCGGCGAGCACGGCATGGGGGTCAGCTCGAAAATTTTCGAGGAATTCGACGCCAACCATGACGGCCGTATCTCGCGCGACGAGCTGCGTGAGCTCGTCATCCAGTACGCGCTTTGATTCAGCCCCAGGGCCCGGCGGCGACCCGGTCGACCGGCGCATCCGCTGCCTGAACCGGCTCCGTGCCGTCGCAACGCACGCAGGCCAGCGCCCGGCGCAGGTCGTCACAGAGATCCTCGGCCGCCTCCAGACCCACCGATAGCCGCAACAGGCCGGCCGTGATTCCGGCTCTTCGTTGCGCCTCGGCAGACATGGCTGCATGCGTCATGGTTGCCGGATGGGCGATCAGCGTTTCCACGCCGCCCAGTGACTCGGCCAGCGAGGGCAGGCGCAGCGCGGCCAGGAAACGCCGCACGGCCGGCTCGCCGCCGGCCAGCTCGAAGCTGACCATGGCTCCGAAACCGCGCTGCTGGCGACAGGCCAGTGCGTGGCCGGGGTGATCGGTCAGCCCGGGATAGTGCACTTTCG
>SKZJ01000055.1 GCA_007127425.1 Wenzhouxiangella sp. | reverse complement strand
TCGACGTCGTAGCGCTCGAACCAGGCCAGGATGTTGTCGATCTTGGCGATCAAACTCGACGGCCGGCCGGCGATCCCGTGCGGGGTGTCGGGCATGCGGATCATGGCGGCATCGACGCGCTGCAGCTTGAGTGCCTGGTAGTACTGTTCGGTCTCCGACATGGGCGTGCGGAAGTCGTCTTCGCCGGTCATCAGCAAGGTCGGCGTGGTGACGTTACCCACCAGCGACAGTGGCGAGCGTTCCCAGTAGTGCTCGAACTCCTCCCAGGGCAATCCCGGGAACTGGTGCTCGATCTGGGTAAGGTAGGTATCGCCGGTCAGTGTCTTCGAAATCCAGTTGATGACCGGCTTGATCACGGCGGCAGCGCGGAAGCGGTCGGTCAGGCCGATGGCGTAGGCCGCGGCAATGCCGCCGGCCGATCCGCCGGTGACAAACAGGCGATCGGGATCGACGAAGCCCTGCTCGATCACGGCATCGATGCCGGACATGTGATCGGCGAAGTCGTCTTCAGAGGAATACTTGTACTCCAGCAGCATGCCGAACTCGGTCCCGTAGGACGACGACCCGCGATGGTTGGCATAGAACACGACGTAGCCCTCGGCGGCGAAGCGCTGCATCTCGGCCGAAAAGTGCGGGCCGTAGGCCAGGTGCGGGCCGCCGTGAATTTCGAGAATAAGCGGATACTTCCGCTCGGGATCGAACCCCGGCGGGGTCAGGTACCAGCCCTGGATCTCGGTCCCGTCGATCGAGGATTCGTAGACGATCTCGTGCACCTCGCCCAGCTCGCGCCGGTCGAGCAGGTTGCGACCGAGATCGGTGAGTCGACGCGCACTGCCACCGGCAGGCTGCACGTTGACGTCGGCCGGACGCTGGGCGGTGCCGGCGGTAAAGGCCACCGATCCGTCGTCGGCCACGGACCAGCTGCCGCTAAGGTAAGGCCGGCCGATGCTGGTGCCGCTGATGCTCTCGACCACGGTGGTGATGCGGCCGTCGAGGTCGATACGCGCCACCTTGCGCTGACCACGTTCATCATGGCTGAAGTGGATGGCGCTGCCGTCGGCGCTCCATGTCGGACCGCTCATCGACCGGTCCAGGTCCTCGCCCAGCACACGCAGGTTGCCGCCGTCGGCGTCGATCACGCCCAGGACCGACTCGGTGTACTGGCGTCCCTGGTGGTCGTCACGCTCGAAAACGATGTGGCGACCGTCGGGAGAAACGGCCGGTGCACGGGCCGTGCCGGGCAGATCGGTCAACTGCTCGATCTCGCCGGATGCCAGGTCCACGCGATAAAGGTCGCTCTGGTTACGCTCGTATTGCCAGTTCTCGGCTCGGTTGCTCGAGAACACGATCGCACTGCCGTCGGGCATCCAGGACAGCGAACCGCCGTGATCGTACTCACCGGACGTGACCTGGTGGGCTGCACCGCCGTCGGCCGAAACGACGAAGATATGGGAAAAGCCCGGGTCGATGTAGCCGCGCCCGTCCCAGCGATAGACCACCGACTCGATCAGGGTAATCGGTGCCGCCCATTCCGCGCCCTCGGGCTTGTCCGGCGGCGTGGCCAGCGACGGCTTGTCGGCCGGCAGGCGCATGGAAAAGGCCAGTTGCTCGCCATCAGGCGACCAGGTTATCGAGGACGGCGATTCGGTGAGATCGGTCAGCATCGCGGTCTGGCCGCTGTCGATCCAGTAGACGAACAGCTGCGTCTTGCCGGTTTCGTCCGCGGCCACGTAGGCCAGCCGGGTGCCGTCGGGAGACCAGCGCGGCGAGGAGACGTTGTCCCGGCCCGACTTGAGCGGGCGGTGGTTGCCGCCGTCGCCGTCGATGATCCACAGGTTGGTGCGCGCACGATCGGTCATGATGTCGTGGATGGTGCGCACGTAGGCAATGTGCTCACCGTTCGGGGAAATCCGCACCTCGCTGGCATACTGCAGGTCGAACAGGTCAGAAGACGAGAGACGGCGTTCGTCGGATGCCACCGCAGCGGCGGCGAGCATGACGGTCAGGAAACAAAACAGTTGAAGACGCAAGCGCATCGGGTGAACTCCGGTCATATGGGGCATGTTGCCGCAGTCTAACCCGACCGCGTCGATCCGTTGACCTGGCACCATGCCCCGAACCTGTACTCTGCAGCTTCAAACTTGAATGGATGAACCGATGAGCGACGACAACAGCGACTACCAGCCCCCGCGGGTGTGGCAATGGGAAGAAGAAAGCGGCGGACGCTTCGCGAAGATCAATCGGCCGGTGGCCGGCGCCACGCACGAGAAGGATCTGCCGGTCGGCAAGCACCCGCACCAGCTCTACTCGCTGGCGACCCCCAATGGCCAGAAGGTGACCCTCCTGTTCGAGGAACTGCTGGCGCGCGGTTTCGACGAGGCCGAGTACGATGCCTGGCTGATCGACATCAGCGAAGGTGAGCAATTCTCTTCGGGCTTCGTCGAAATCAATCCGAATTCAAAGATTCCCGCCATGGTCGATCACTCGCAGCCCGAACCGCTGCGGGTGTTCGAGTCCGGCACCATCCTGATCTACCTGGCCGAGAAGTTCGATGCCTTCCTGCCCCGCGAGCATGCCGCGCGCACCGAGTGCCTCAACTGGCTGTTCTGGCAAATGGGCGCCGCCCCGTTCCTGGGCGGCGGCTTCGGTCACTTCTATGCCTACGCGCCGAAGAAGATCCAGTACGCCATCGACCGCTACGCCATGGAAGCCAAGCGCCAGCTCGACGTGCTCGACCGCGAACTGGCCGACAAGGCATTCATCGCCGGCGACGACTACACCATCGCCGACATGGCCATCTGGCCCTGGTACGGCCAGATGGCACTGGGCCGGCTCTACGAGGCCGGCGAGTTCCTGCAGGTGGAGTCCTACGACAACCTGCTGCGCTGGGCAAAAACCATCGATGCACGCCCGGCCGTGCAGCGCGGCGGCATCGTCAATCGCAGTTTCGGCGAGCCGGCAAAGAAGTTGCATGAGCGCCATGACGCCGAAGATATCGACCGCGTACTCCGCAAAGCGTGAGTCAAACAAACAATTCTCAGTGGGCGATCAATTCAATGCGGCGAACTTCGATATCGGCATCGAAGGCTTCGCCGTAGGCGACAATTGCCAGGGATCGCAGGCGGGATGGATCCAGCGGCCGATCAAGGTTGCGGGGTTCAAACTCCCCCAGCGGCAATTCAAGAGACGACCACTCATCGGTCACATTCAGTCGAGCTCGATAATACGCCCAGGGCCGGCGTGTATCGGCGGTGCGCAGGTGAAGGTAGTAGGCGCCAGGCTTCACCGCCCGCACCTCGATCCGTACCGCCCGGAATTCACTGGCGTCGAAATCCCGGCCGCGCTCGTTCAGCGGTAGACGCGTCTGGATGAAACCGCCGTTATTGTCGAGACGCACGCGGCCGCGCAAGAACAGCACATTGACACCATCCACCTGGCGGTAGCCGACCTGCACATCCGAGCGCCCGCCCATCACGCGGTCGCTGAAAACTTCCCAATCCGCACCCAGGGTCGAGCGGCCTTCGGGGCCGGAAAAATCGTCGATCAACATCTCATATCCCGTGGTCGCGACCGTAGCCTGACCGGTTAGGGAACCTCTGAATAACTCTGCACGGGCGCGACAGCGCAGGCGAGAACGCAAGGGCGGTTTGCCCGCAGGGCAAGTAGCCCTGGAGTGGAGCCGTTGCGCGTGCCTCTGCGGGAGGCTCCGGCTTGGCTTGGGCG
>SKZJ01000222.1 GCA_007127425.1 Wenzhouxiangella sp. | reverse complement strand
TCCCGCAGAGGCGCCGTCGCGCCCGTGCAGAGTTGTTCAGAGGTTCCTTAAGGGGCGAGGAGCCTTCCAGCGGCTCAATTGAACCAGATGTTATGCGCCGGCTCGTATCATCCGGTCTACCACCGAACTACAGGCGATCACTGCTGCGACGGTATTCACAGCCCGAGGACCGCACGAAGGCCTTGGTCTACCTGAACCATTTTCTTATCAGGTACTCGTCGGATCTGTTCGGTTAGAAGAGTGCGGTCCAGGGTGAGAACTTGACTGACATTGACCACGGAAGTCTTTCCAAGCCCCGACTCCGCTTTTACAATTCTTACATTGCCCGGCGCAGCCGAAAGCCGCAGGTTGGAGGTAATGGCCGCGACGACTACCGTTGCAATTCGACTGGAATTGAAAGGGTTGGATTGGACAACTAGAACTGGGCGCCGAGAACCAGGCCCAGAGCCGGTCGGATCAGGCAACGAGGCCCACCAAATTTCACCACGCTTCATCTTTCAACACGGCTGATTGAGCTCGAGTGAATGGCTCGTCGAGTTCTGACCTTTCAGTGTCATAAACCCGATCCAGTTGAGCCGTAATCGCCTCGGGCCCATGTTGAGCCAAGTACTCCTCCAGCGCCTCTGCAAAAAGCTGACTTCGCGGAATACCTCGCTCTTTCGCGAAGCGCTCTGCGGCCTGGAATACTGGGTCTGGCACCGAAATCGCTACTTTCATGGAGTTAAAGTATCACTCGGGTAATACCGCATCAAGCCCCGAGACATCCAACTAGTCAGTTGCGCACGAAATCGATCGAATACCGAATAGTGAAACAAAATACCTGATACTCAGCATCCGGGACGGTATCAGGTGCCGGCCACGTCGAGGATTGAGGCCTCCAGGGCGCCGGTGGAGCTGCATTCGTGTTGCCAGCGACTATGCTCAAGGTAGCGCGACTCGGTAAAGTCGGCGGCCACCTTCACTTGGGTCATGCTGCGAGACTCGGTAACGAAGATGTTGAACTCGACCTCCCGGCCGCTGCTCGAGGCCAGTCCACGAGTGCCGCAAGTGGCCAGCGAGTCGTCGAAGCGCGCACGCTCGGCATAGATCACGCCGCTGTCTCTGGAAATGCTCTTGACCCTGAAGTCGGTATCGGCCAGGTGTTGCACCAGGCTGTCCCAGACCTCGTCAAAACCGCGATCGAAACTGCGCGTATCGTCGAACCCGTTCGCGGCTGGACGAGTGGCGCATCCAGCGAGGATCAGCAGGAGAATGGCTGCAGAAAAAAACTTGTGCATTGGGAAATGACCTTGGTTTGGGTATTAGTGCAAGAGGGATGATCGGTCAACTCGCAAAGTTCAGCGGACACCTTCATCATTCTCGATCGGCGGAGTGGGCAGGACCATGAGTTCGTGGACATCAACGTGGGGCGGTTGGGCCAGCGCATAGAGGACGGAGCGGGCGATGTCTTCGGGAGTAAGGGCATCGGGTTTGGGTTCGTCGAAGAAAGGGGTGTCGACCATGCCGGGTTCGATGATGGTGACGCGCACACCGCTGCCCTTGATTTCCTCGCGCAGGCCGTAGCCGATGGCGGACACGGCCCACTTGGTGGCCGAGTACATGGAGCCGGCCAGCGTTCGCCGCCCGGCAACCGAGCCGGTGAGCAGAACGTGTCCTCGGTTCCTTTTCAATTCGTCCAGGGTGGCGCGCAGGGTATAGGCAACGCCCAGGATGTTGACGTCGACCATGGTGCGCCAGCTTTCCACCGGCGCACCGGAAAACCCGCCGGGTTGGCCGCCGGTGCCGGCATTGGCGAACACCGCATCGATGCGGCCAAATCGTCCCTTCACTGCTTCGACCAGGTGTTCCTGGTCGGCATAGTCGGTGACGTCGCATCGAACCGAGAAAGCCTGATCGGCGCCCAGTTCCTCAACCAGTGACGATAGCTTGTCCTCCGAGCGCGCCGCCAGAGCCACACGATAGCCCTGCTCCACCGCAGCGCGGGCCGTGGCAGCGCCGATGCCGCTTGATGCGCCTGTGATCAGTACGACTTTAACATTCGCTTCACTCATTGTGATTGCCGTGATCTGGATTGTTCGCAAAGGTTAACGCAATTGTGTGGGACCGTCAGGAAGGCTTGTCAGCGCATGAGCTGGCTCCCGTCGTAGCGCCGCGCTTCTCTCGGTACATTTCGATGTCGGCCTGGTCGATCAGGTCGATGGCCGAGGAAGTGTCATCGTTGAACAGGATGTCGCCGATGGAAGCACTAACCTCTACAACGGCTTCGCCGAAGTCGAAAGGCTCCTGGAGCGTTGAATGGATGCGACCAACAACCCTGTCGATGTAGCGGCGCGCACGGAAGGCTTCCTTCCCGGCATCCTCAAGAAGCAGGACGAACTCATCGCCGCCGAGTCGGGCCAGGGTGTCGGTCTGACGCACCTGCTCCTGGATACGCACGGACACTTCCTCAAGCAGGTGGTCGCCGATTTCGTGCCCGAAGGTATCGTTGACCTGCTTGAAATCGTTGAGATCGATAAACAGCAGGGCGGCATAGCTATGCTCGCGTACACAGCGCGCCTGGGCCTGCTCGATGCGATCGAACAGCAAGCGCCGGTTCGGCAATCGGGTCAGTGAGTCGGTATAGGCCAGCTCGCGAATATGCTCTTCAAGCTGCTTCTGGATGGTGATATCGATCGAGATGCCGAGCAGCCCCAGCACGCGATCGCAGCTGTGGCGGTCGTAGATGGGTGTCTTGATTTCCTGGTAGATATGCTGATCGTCACCCTCGCCGGCAACGATTTCCTCAAAGGCACTCTCGCCCTCCAGAACCTGGAGATCGATGTCTCGCATTCTCTGTGCCGTGTCGCCGGGGAAGAAAGCGGTATCGTCCTGACCACGCAGCTCCTCGGCACTGCAGCCGAACAGCTCCAGGGTCTTGCGGTTGCCGTAGACGTAGCGGGACTGCCGATCCTTCATGTAGACGTAGATCGGAAGTCTGTCGAGAGTCTCGTACAACTGCCCAAGTCTGAGATTCTTGAACCAGTCGTCACTCGTTTTGGCGTTCGGCATGACGGCGTCCCGTTTCCCCCGCCTAGCGAATCAGATCTCACGGTCAGCACTGCCAGGGCGCAACCGTGAGAGACCACCAGTATACGCCAGAACGTGATCAACCTCACACTGCCTGAGTATTTGTGCTATGACGCTGCACCAGTCGTTGCCCGATACAGACAATCCGGAACTGGACACTACAAGGCGGGTTTCAGCCGGTCGATGACGCGGTAGACGGTGCCGATGTCGTCAACCATGGCGCGCACACCGGGCTCGAGTTTCGATTCGTTGGCGAGGTAATGACCCACATCGAGAAACGGCCGGCGGCGCTCGGTACGGATCGGGCCGAAAGAGCGCCCTTCTTCCTGGCGAGTCAGCGCCAGGTATAGGCTGTCGTACTTGAATCCGGCATGAAGGGTGGGCCGCTCATAAGTCAGCCGGCCTTCCTGTTCGTTGATGTCAAGCAGGGCCTGCTGAAGCTTCGGGGTCAGCGCACTTCGTACATGCTCTGCATTGCCCTGCCCGCCGCCCTCGGTACTGACCAGGAATGTCTCGTCGAACTTCTCGTTGCCGGTCGGGACCGCCTGCTTGCCGAACGCCTTGGTGAACCATCCGAAATTGGGTCGAATGCTCAGCCCGGGATCGACATTCATCGGTGTTTCAATGCGAAACAGCAGGCCATAGAAAACCGGCACGCTGCTGCGGTTCTT
>SKZJ01000147.1 GCA_007127425.1 Wenzhouxiangella sp. | reverse complement strand
GCCCGCTTTGTGGCTAGGCTGTAGGGTTTGTGATCAACGCGATGAGGTGAACAGCGCATGATGTCTTTGGTTTCCCCGGGCGGTGCTCGATGCTGCCCGCAGGAGCACATTCTCGGTGGCTGAGCGTCCCCCGCGACCCCTGCCCGTTTTTTCCAGTCGTCTTACATTTATATTGGCGGCGGTTGGTGCGGCCGTTGGCCTGGGAAATGTGTGGCGGTTTCCGTACGAGGCCGGTGAAAACGGTGGTGCCGCCTTCGTCGCGGTCTATCTGATCGGGCTGGTTTTTGTCGCGGCACCGCTCTTCCTGTGCGAGGCCCTGATTGGCCGCCGGGGGCGGGGTTCACCGCCCACCGCGCTGGGGAACCAGGCTGTCGAGCATGGCCGGTCGCGGGCCTGGCGCATTCCCGGCCTGGTCGGTGTTGTCGGCGCATTGTTCCTGATGAGCTTCTACTCGGTGATTGCCGGCTGGTCGTTGCATTACCTGGTCGGTGCGGCGCAGGGGCTTTTTGCGGCCTTCGACGCTGCCCTGGCGCAGGCGCATTTCGCCGAATTGCAGGCTTCGGTTCCGCGACTATTGTTGTGGCAGGGCGTGTTCATTCTCTCCACGGTGATTATCGTCGGACTGGGCGTCAATCGCGGCATTGAGCGTGGGATGCGGCTGTTGATGCCATTGCTGGGGTTGTTGCTGCTCGGGTTGGTCGGCTACGCGCTTTCCGCGGGGGCCGGCCGCGAGGCTGTCGTGTACCTTTTTGCGCCGGACTTTTCCGCACTGACTCCGCAAATCGCGCTGGCGGCAGTCGGTCAGGCCTTCTTCAGCGTTTCGGTTGGCCTTGGCGGGGTGATGATGTATGCGGCCTACCTGCCGAAAGACGCTTCCATTCCCGGTGCGGCAGCCTATGTGATCTCGGCTGATACGCTGGTTGCTCTCCTGGCTGGACTGGCTATCTTCCCGATCGTGTTCGCCTGGGGGTTGCCGCCGGACAGCGGCCCGGGGCTGCTTTTCATTTCATTGCCGCTGGCCTTCGGCGGGATGCCGCTGGGCAGTCTGGTCGGGGCTCTGTTCTTCTTCTTCCTGTTCGTGGCGGCGTTGACATCAGCGGTGGCGCTGTATGAACCGACTGTCGCGTACCTTGGAGAGCGGGGCGTGCGGCGTGAAATCGGGGTCGGGGTGGCGGCGGGAACCAGCTGGGTGCTGGGGCTCGGGTCCGTGTTGTCCTTCAACCTGATCAGCCATTGGTCGATCACCCCGTTTCAGGGCATTACCTGGGGACTGAACAATATCGTCCTCCCCATCGGAGGATTGATCCTGGCGTGGTTTGCGGGGCGCGTTCTCTCCCGCCGGGCCACCGTAAGTGAACTGGGCATGGGTGACGGATGGCGTTACCGCGGATGGCGACTGGCTGTGCGCTGGATCGCTCCGGGTATCATCATCGCTCTGTTCGTCAGCAACCTGCTGGCGCGGTAATCCGGAAATCGACAACGCGGTCACCGAGCAGATCGACGGCGCCGTCGAGGAAAGGCTGACGCGAGTCGCTGCCCAAACTGCAGGACCGCGACCGTAGGGCGGAGGCTAACTTTGGTCGAGGCGCCGGGATTCACCGGCTATCTGCTCACGCCGTCTCAGCACCAGTCGGTCGGTGGACCACCACTCAGGGTGGTGCTTGCGGATCCAGTCGCCCAGATCCTCGCGCAGTCGCATGTGCAGCATCCAGGCATCGGTGGGGTTGGCGGCCGTGGCGAAGAAGGTCAGTTCCTGGTAGTTCTCGGTGTGTTCGCTGACGACGGTCATGAGCATATCGTCGCGAATGGCTTTGTCTTCTTTTTCGACCAGGCCTTTGAAGACTTTCCTGAGCTCGTTCGGTTCGGCGCTGTGGTCCAGGCGCAGGGTAAATGTTCGGATCACGCTGGCATCGACCATGGACCAGTTCTCGAATGGCTGGGAAATGAAATGCTGCACCGGCACGATCAGCCGGCGACCGTCCCAGGTGCGCAGGATGATGAACGTGTAGAAGATCGATTCGACGTATCCCCAGTAGCCCTCGTACTTGACCGCATCGCCGATGCGTACCGGCTTGGCGATGGCGATCTGCAGGCTGGCCAGGATGTTGCCGAGCACCGTCTGCCCGGCGATGCCCAGGATCACCGTGGCCAAGCCGGCCGAAGCAAGCAGCGAAAGGCCCAAATCATCGAACAGCCTGAGTTGCACGATGATGAGAACGGTGCTGATGAGAACCGCGGCCAGCAGCACGAAGCGCCGCAGGGCGTAGATGGAGGTATAGAGTTCGCGACGATCACGGTCCTTGGAATCGTCGATTTCATCGACGAATCGGTCGGTCACCATCTCCAGCGTGGCATCGATGGCGCGCAGTGCGGCGAACGTCAAACCGAGGATGGTCAGGGCCAGAAGCAACGGCACCAGCACGGCATGAAACACGCCGGAAAAGCTGATCAGCCAACCGCTGACGAATTGTCCCAGCATCGCCATCAGCGCAATGGTCAGCGGGGTTCGCATCCGGTTGGCGGCGCGATTGATCCACGCAACCGGCAAGCGCCGTCCCAGCCAGCCCAACAGCTTGTGGGTCAGCCAGCCGGTGAGTGCCAGAACCAGCACGATCAGGGGGAGTGCCAGCCACTCCCAGATGCGGGTGCCGAACGCGGCCGGGCGCTGCAGGCTATCGGGCAACTTTTCTTCCAGCCAGCCGGGTCCGTACATCTCGTACATGGCATCGATGTCGCGAACCGTCTGGGCCGAGAATAGCCAGACCGGACCCTCGTCCGGCACCTTGAGCCTGTTGAGGCGTATCTCTCCGGGCTGGCGCTCAAGCTCCAGCAGTTGGAGGTGCAGGCTGCGCCGGGGCTGGCCCGACCGAGGTGCATCGTCGCTACCGCTTTCGAGCAGGGCATCGGGGCGGTCGGGCAGGTCGGCCCAGCGAATCACCATGGTCCGGTCGATCACATCGCTCAATTTGCGCGCCAGTTCCGGCCCGCGCGCGGCCTGTTCAGACTCGTCGAGTCGACCCAGGTCAAGCAGGTGGGCGGCCGTTTCGAAATCGCCACGGTCGCCCAGGCGGAAGAAAGTGCTGATCGTTTCCCGCGGGGTGCTGACGGCCAGGCCGTCCGGCATCGGCCCCAGGCCCGGATTGATGGATTCGGTTTCGAACCAGGCTTCGTGCAGGCTGCTTTCGCCGGCAATCCCGTTTGATCCGGCCAGGCATAGCAAGAGGACGCCCAGCAACCGGGCGGACCGCAACGCGGTGTCGTTGAATGGCTGATTCATCCGCCAACCATACAACAGCCTTTGGTCGTGCGGTCCGGGTTGGTCAATTTCGGCCAGGTCGCGCAGTCGCGGTATCATCCAGTTGACGGATTACCACTCAGGAAACTGGACGAGGTTCACCATGGCCGGAGGCTGGGCAAAAGACGACGCGGTGACCGAGCAGATCGACAGCACCGTCGAGGACGGGCTAGCGCGCGTGCGTAGCCGACTGCCGCAGGGGGAGAGCCGCTCACACTGCATCGAGTGTGGCGAGAAGATTCCGCAGGCCCGTCGCGAGGCCCTGCCGGGGGTACGCCTGTGCCTGCCTTGCCAGGAAGCGGCCGACCGCGATGCCGCCAGCGACCAAAGTGGCTACAACCGTCGTGGCAGCAAGGACAGCCAGCTGCGCTGAGTCCCGCCCTGCCCGAAACCGATCGCGGGGCGGGGGCGTCACTCCCGAAACAGCGCGAAATTGCGAACCAG
>SKZJ01000104.1 GCA_007127425.1 Wenzhouxiangella sp. | reverse complement strand
TCCGGCGTCATCGCCGCGACCACGGCCTGCGCCTCCGCGGCGGGCATCGGAGCCCCGAGCATGGCTTCGACGCCCGGACGCGCCAGCAGGATGGCCTCGCGTGCCCGCTCGCTGATGTCGCCGGCCATGAGGGCCTGAACCAGGTCGGCTTGCAGCATCAGGCCATACAGCGTCGGCGCGGAGATGGCGGCCAGCACGATGTAAGCCGCGGTCACCGGCAGCCCCATGCCCAGCACCAGCGACGCCAGCGCCACCAGTACAAGGGCAAGCAGAAGGCTCATGCCAGCCCATTCACCGATCATGATCGAAAACGTGTTGCCGATGCCGGTAGTGGTCAGGACGTTGACGATCAAACCCACGGCGATCAACAGCATGGCCGTGGGCACCATGGTGCGCGCCCCACCGGCCAGAGCCTCGACGATGGCCAGTGGGCCCATGCGCACCGGTGTCAGCCAGGAAGCGGCGATGACGGCGACGATGGCGATTCCGGCGGCATAGACCGGCGTGAAGCCGACGATCAACAGCGCGACCAGTACGACCAGGGGCAATAGCAGCGGCCAGCCACGTGCCAGGGCCCTGGACAGGGGAAGACCCTGTTCATCCGGTCGGGGTTCCAGACCCAGTCGACGAGCACGAATGCGAACAAAGAATCCCAGGGACAGGAAATACAGCAATGCCGGAATCAGCGCCGCGGCAATGATGGCCAGGTACGAAATGCCGGTGAAGTTCGCCATCAGGAAGGCGCCGGCACCCATGACCGGCGGCATCAACTGACCGCCGGTGGAGGCAGCGGCTTCGACGCCGCCGGCAAAGCGCGGCGGAAAACCGGACTTCTTCATCAGCGGGATGGTGATCATCCCGGTCGAAGCCGTGTTGGCCACCGCCGACCCCGTGATCGAACCCATCAATCCCGACGAAGCCACGGCGACCAGCCCGGCCCCGCCGGTGACCCGACCGGCCGCGGCCCGGGCCAGGGCGATGATGAAATCGCCGGCTCCGGAGCGCACCAGGAAGGCTCCAAGCAGGATGAACATGAAGACATAACTCCATGAAATCCTTGCGATCGTTCCGAACATTCCCTCGGAAGTAAACACCGAACGGAACAGCATGGTTTCCAGGCTGAGCCCCGGAAACGAGAACATGCCGCCGATCCGCGCGCCCCACCACACCGTATAGCTCAGACCGATGACGATCAGGGCCGGGATCAGCAGCCCGGCCGTGCGCCGGGCGAGTTCGACGGCCAGCGTGACGACCGTCAGGCAGGCCACCCAGTCAGCAACGGAAAAACTCAGGCCGCGATCGTACAACGGCTCTTCGAGCATGAGCACGGCGCTACAGGATGCAATCAGGAGCACCCCGGCGACCAGGTCCAGCCACCAGCCGCTACTGTACCTACCCGCCACGCTACCGCTGACCGGAAACAGCACCAGCGCCAGCAGACCCAGACTGGCGAAGTGAAAAGCGGACACCCAGATATCCGGCCAGATCAGCCAGGTATTGAGGCAAAGGTGCACCAGGGCAATGAGAGCGGCAACGATAAAAACGGTGACCGACACCATTGGCGGCAACTCGCGTACCCCGGCCAGACCGCTCTCCTCGGCACTGACCCGCAATTGGCTGCGCCAGGTCCGCGAATCGCTCATCCGTCGTTCCCTTCCAACTCCGGCGGTCGCAGTTCTGGGGGAATGTTCAGCCCGCGCTCGCGGAAGAAGCGCGCTGCCCCCGGATGCAGTGGGACCGGCAGGCCATCCAGCGCGGTCTCCAGGGTCATGGCGCGAGTGGCGGCATGAAAGGCATGCAGAAAGCCAAGGTTGTCGTAGAGCGTCACCAGCAGCCGGTAAACATGCTCCTCCGGCACATCGGCGGTTACCGCCAGCAAGTTGGCCTGGGCGACGGTACGCACCGCTTCGTCCTGGTGGGGATAGGTACCGGCCTCGATGTCAAAAAACTGCCAAAGCTCGCGATAGCCGCGATTAACGGCCGCGCGCTGGGCTTCGTCGAAAGAAAGCAACACGGCATTGCCGCGTGCGGCGGCCATGGCCCGGGTGACGGCACCGACCGGGACACCGGCAGGCGTGTTCATGCCGTCGATCAACTGGTTCTGGAAGGCATCGGCGCTGGCGCCGTAGCCCTGGTAGACCAGGTGGAATGCCTGGTCCGCGTCGATACCGAGCGCGGTCAGGATGTGCCGGTTCGACCCCTCGGTGCCCGAGTAGCGCGCACCGATGGAAAATCTCCTGCCGGCCAGGTTCTCCAGGTCGGCAACGGTACCGGTCTCGACCAGCGAGGCCCGCACCAGGAAGTGCTCGACGTTGGGCCACAGCGCGGTCACGCTGCGCAAATCAGTGAAGGGCTCCTGCCTTGCCAGCCGCCCTTCGCCGCGCCAGGCCCAGGCGCCGTAAAGACCCTGCAGGATGGCAAAGCGGGCCTCGCCCGAGCGCATCAGGCGCAAGTTTTCTTCCGACCCGGCGCTGCTGATGGCAGCCAGCGCCACCCCATGCTCGTCCTCCAGCACCTGCTTGGTCAGCGTGGCAATAGCCACGCCGACCGGGTAGAAGGTGCCGCCCGTGGTCGCGGTGGCCAGAATATAGGTGTCGGATTCCCGCTCGGAGCCGGCCATCAAGACAGCCAGGCCGCCGGCCATCAACAGCGTCAAGCCCGCCAGCAGCGAGAGTTTCCGGAATCTGGAAGGAACGAACCGCATGCCGCCGGCAACGGCTGCAGATCAGTTGGCGGGCATTTCGCCCGGCTGCAGGCGCGAGGTGGTCGCGCGCAGGAACACCAGGCTGCTTTCAGGCGAAGGCTCGTCGACCTCACCGTCGACTACCGTCAGGGTCGCAGGCTGGCCTTCGGGCACCCCCAACATCGTGTCGGCCAGCAATTCCCAGTCGCCATCGACCTGCTCGTAGACTGCCAGCTGAAGCCACAATGCATTGCCGGGCGCCTGCTCGTAGGCGGCGGGTCTCTCTACTTCGACCTCGATACGCCAGTGGCGATCGGCATCGCCACCCCGCTCCATGGAGGCCGGCTCGCCGGCCTCGACGATCATCCTCGGTGATCCCTGCTCCTCGCCGTGAAGCCACAGCTCGAAATCAATCAGGAAGCTGGCCGGCCTGTCCTCGGCCTGGGCCACACCAAAGAGCATGGCGAAGATCAGGACAACAAGCCGGCAGCGCAGCACCTCAGGCCTCCCGGTTGCGGAAGCGCTCGGGCAGCACCTCGGTATCGGGCTGATCGGCGCCTTCCTTCTCGACCGGCATCAGGTCCTGCTTGGAGACCCCCATGACCAGCGCCAGGTTACCGGCAATGTAGATCGACGAGTACGTACCGACAATGACACCGACAATCAGTGTGAAGGCGAAAGCGTGGATGATCTCACCGCCGAAGTAGAACAATGCCAACAACACCATCAGCGTGGTCAGCGAGGTCATCAAGGTGCGGCCGAGCATCTGGTTGATCGACAGGTTGCACAATTCCTCGGGCGTACCCTTGCGCTTGACGCGGAAGTTCTCCCGCAGGCGGTCGTAGAGCACGATGGTGTCGTTGAGCGAGTAACCGATGACGGCCAGGATGGCGGCCACCACGGTCAGGTCGAAGTTGACCTGGAACAACGCCAGCAGCCCGACCACCAGCAGTACGTCATGCACCAGCGCGCCGACCGCACCGACGGCGAAGCGCCACTGGAAGCGGAAGGACACGTAGAGCAGGATGCCGATCAGCGCATAAAGCAGCGCCAGGCCACCCTGCT
>SKZJ01000127.1 GCA_007127425.1 Wenzhouxiangella sp. | reverse complement strand
GGCGAATCGATGCGCCAGAACGAGGAGGCGCGGCGCATGACGTGCGGCTTCTCCGGCCAGCGCTGGGCGCTGGACTGGGACATGCACTACCGCTGGGCCCTGCGCGCCAATCCCAACCGCGTCTACCGCGAAATCGAGGAACGCGACCGCCACCTCGCCCGCTGCCGCTCCAACAAGCTCAGGGAGTACCGCCGCCGACCCCCACCCGGCCGACCATACTGATTCCAGGAACTAGCCAGAGGGAATCGACCCCTCGCTTCTGGCGCCTGGTGTCTGTTATCTGTTTTCTGCTCCCTGATCCCTGATCCCTGATCCCTGACCCCGAGTCCCGAGTCCCGAACCTCACCCCCTTGTCCCATTCACACCAACGTGTTAATGTACTAACGCGTTAATACATTGGTTCGTCATGAAACAGCACGATCCCCAACACATCGAAGCCAACCGTGCCGCCCGTTCCAGCCTGGCCGAGGCCTTCCTGGTCATGCGCACGGCCGAGGAAATGCGCGCGCTGCTCAAGGACCTGACCACCCCGGCCGAACTCGAGGCGCTGGTCGATCGCTGGCGCGTGGTGAAGTTTCTCGACGAGGGCCGCCCCTACCGTGAAATTCACGACCTGACCGGCGTGAGTGTCACCACCATCGGTCGCGTCGCCCGCTTCCTCGAATACGGCAACGGCGGCTACCGCCACGCCCTGGAACGCCTGAAGGAAAGCCCGAACGCTGCAGCCAATCCCGGACAGCGCCCCGAACCCTGACCGTCACCCGTCACCCGTCACCCGTCACCAAAATCATGAACCGCCTGCAAATCGCCATACAGAAATCCGGCCGTCTGGCCGACAAGTCCCTGAGCCTGCTCGAGCGCTCGGGCCTGCAATTCGCGCGCAGTAAGGACAAGCTGTTCTGGTTCGGCCGTAACCTGCCGGTCGACCTGCTGCTGGTGCGAGACGACGACATCCCGCGCCTGCTGGTCGAAAACGTCTGCCAGCTCGGCATCGTCGGCGAAAACGTCGCCGAGGAGAAACTGCTGGAAGTACGCCAGCAACGGCCCGAGGCCGAACTCGAATCGCTGCTGCGTCTCGACTTCGGTCACTGCCGGCTGAAGCTGGCCGTGCCCGAGAATGCCAGCATCGAATCCATTCGCGAGCTGGCAGGTGGCCGCCTGGCGACCAGTTACCCGCATCTGGTGCGCCGCTACCTCGACGACAACGGCGTCGAGGCCGAGGTGGTCACCCTCAACGGCGCGGTCGAGATTGCACCCAGCCTGGGCACGGCCGACGCCATCGTCGACCTGGTCTCCACCGGCACCACCCTCAGGGCCAACCACCTCAAGGCCGTCGCCGAAGTGATGAGCAGTCAGGCCGCGCTTTACCGCTGCCCCGGCCGGCTCGACGCTGACGGCGAGGAGCTGATGGCCAAGTTGCTCACTCGCATCCAGGGCGTGCAGCAGGCCGCCGAAAGCAAGTACGTGATGCTGCACGCGCCACGCGCACGTCTGGCCGAAATCTCGGCGATCCTGCCGGGTGCCGAATCGCCCACCGTGCTGGCGCTGGAAGGCCAGGACGACCGCGTCGCCATCCACGCCGTATGCACCGAACAGGTATTCTGGGAACACCTCGAGGAACTCAAGGCGGCCGGCGCATCAGCCGTCCTGGTGTTGCCGGTGGAGAAGATGCTGGCATGAGGATCATCGCACTCGACACCACGGATGCAGCGGAACGCGCCCGGCTGCTGGCGCGACCGGAAATGGAAACCGGCGAGGAGCTGCGCTCGACTGTGGCCGACATCATCGCCGGGGTGCGCGCGGGTGGCGATGAGGCCGTGATCGATTATGGAAAGCGCTTCGACGCCTGCCCGCCCACAAACCTGCTGGCCCCGGCCGACGAGCTGGCCGGTGCCGCGGCCGAACTCGACGACGAACTGATTGCGGCCATCGACACGGCCATGCAAACCGTCGAGACCTTCCACGCCGCCGGCAAACCGCGCGACCAGATCGTCGAGACCGCACCGGGTGTGACCTGCCAGGCGCGCTGGCGCGCCATCGACCCGGTTGGCCTGTACGTGCCCGCCGGCACTGCACCGTTGCCTTCGACGGCGGTGATGCTGGCCGTACCCGCCCGACTGGCCGGCTGCCGGCACATCGTGCTCGCCACCCCGCCCGGACCCGATGGCCGCGCCGATGCCGCAGTGCGCTACATCGCCCATAAACTGGGCATCGACAAGGTGCTGGTCGCCGGCGGCGCCCAGGCGATCGCCGCCATGGCCTTCGGTACCGAGTCGGTGCCGAAGGCGGCCAAGATCTTCGGTCCCGGCAACCGCTTCGTCGCCGAGGCCAAGCGCCAGGTTTCCGAGACTGCCGCCGGCGCGGCCATGGACCTGCCGGCCGGTCCGTCCGAGGTCATGGTCATCGCCGACGACTCGGCCGACGCGGAGTTCGTCGCCATGGACCTGCTCAGCCAGGCCGAACACGGCCCCGACTCACAGGTCTTCCTGGTCACCGATTCCGATCGCCTCGCGCGCGAGACAGCCTTCGCGCTCGAGGCGTTGCTGCCCAGACTCTCGCGGGCCGAAACCGCTCGCATGGCATTGTCGAGCGGCGCGATCCTGATCGTGGAAGATCTCGAACAGGCCGTCACGATTGCCAACGAGTACGCGCCGGAACACCTCATCATCGCCACCGGCGATGCCGCCGGGCTGTGCCGCGGCATCACCTCGGCCGGCTCGGTGTTCCTCGGTCACTACACCCCCGAGGCGCTGGGCGACTACATTTCCGGCACCAACCATGTGCTGCCCACCGGCGGCTGGGCCCGCTCGACCGCCGGCCTGTCGATCACCGACTTCATGCGCCGAATGACGGTGCAGCAGGCCAGCCCGGAAGGCCTCAGGCAACTGGGCCCAGCGGGTGCCCGACTGGCCGCCCATGAAGGCCTGGACGCCCACCGCCTGGCCATCAACCTGCGGTTGGATCGGCTGGCCACGGAGGGACGATGAACATCGACGCCCTGGCCCGCCCCGAGATCGTGGCGCTGGAGCCCTATGCCTCGGCACGCCGCCTGGCCGACAGCGCCGGGCTGTTGCTCAATGCCAACGAGAATCCCTGGGCACCGAACAACGACGGCGCGGCACTCAATCGTTATCCCGATCCGCAGCCGGCCGCGCTGAAGGCGGCGCTGGCCGGCGAATACGGCGTGGTCGCCGACCGCCTGCTCATCACCCGCGGCAGCGACGAGGGCATCGATCTGCTGGTGCGTACTTTCTGCCGCCCCGGCAAAGATCGCGTACTCATCTGTCCGCCCTGTTTCGGCATGTACGCGCTGAGCGCGCGGGTGCAGGGCGCGACGGTCAGCGAGGTGCCGTTGGTCGAATCCGAGGCCGGCTTTGTCTTGGATTTCGACGCCGTTGCCGACATACCGCCGTGCAAGCTGTATTTCCTGTGCTCACCCAACAACCCCACCGGCAACGAACTGCCGGCTGGCGAGATCGTGGCGCTGGCCGAACGGGTTGCCGACCACGGCCTCGTGGTGGTCGATGAGGCTTACGTGGAGTTCGGCCAACAGGCCTCGCTGGCCATCCGGGCCGGCGACATCCCCAACCTGGTCGTGCTGCGCACCCTGTCGAAGGCCTTCGGCCTGGCCGGCTGCCGCATCGGCGCGGTCATCGCTGCCCCGAAAATCATCGAACTGCTGAGGCGCATCATCGCACCCTACCCACTGCCCACCCCGGCAGTGGCGGCAGCGATGAAGGTCCTGTCACCGTCCGC
>SKZJ01000150.1 GCA_007127425.1 Wenzhouxiangella sp. | reverse complement strand
GAGGGCGACACGGAATTTCTTGCGAGGCATGGCGGGAGTATACGCTTCCAGTCGTGGCCGGTCGGTGACCGTGACCGGCGTGACCACCATGGCACTATTGGTGTTGGAATGTCGTATAGACTGATACGAAAATAAATCCAGCAACTTGAATCGATCGGTTCGACGGGGATGCGCGTCGATGCCGCCGATATTGAATGAGGGGAGTTCGTAGCAGCATGGGAGGACAGCGGCCCTTGATTGGCCCGCGGCTGGACCTGCTTGGGGATATTTCCCTGCAGGACCTGACCGCTTTATTGCTCGACGTTTCGCCGGGCATTTTCTACCTGCTCGACCGCGCGGGTCGTCTTCGGCTTTGGAATCGGCGGCTGGAGAAGCTGGTCGGGCTCGATAGCGAGCAGATTGCCAGCCGGTCGGCGCTGGATTTCTTCGGGCCGGACGATTTTGGGCCGATCGAGCGCGCGATCGAGTGGGGGTTCGAGAGTGGCAGCGTTTCGGTGGAGGCGGCGATCAGGACTATCTCCGGCGAGGAAGTGCCGTACCACTTCCAGGCGCGTCGGGTGCAGATGGGGCAGCACACCTACCTGGCCGGGGCCGGGCTGGATATTTCGCGTGTGATGGAGATCGAGGAAAAGCAGGAGGTGCAGCGCGCACGCCTGGAGCGCCTGGCCCGGCATGTGCCCGGCATGATCTTCCAGCTCAGGCGGGATGCCGATAGCGGTGGTTTCAGCATGCCGTATGCCAGTGCCAAGATCTACGAGGTGTTCGGCGTGCCCCAGAATGAGGTGGCCGACGACGCCTCTTCATTGTTTGCACGCATACATCCTGATGACATCGAGCGGGTCATGCGCGCTGTCGATGCCAGTGCAGGTGGTCTCGCGCCGTTCTACCAGCAGTTCCGGATGTGTCCATCCAACGGGCAGTGCACCGAAGAGAACCTGGAGTGGGTGGAGGTCGATTCCGGCCCCGAGCGGCGCCCGGACGGGTCGGTGGTGTGGCACGGCTTCGCCCGCCTGGTGACGCGGCGCAAACGCCTGGAGCAGCGCCTGACCCGGCTGGCCTACTCGGACGATCTCACCGGGCTGCCCAACCGGGCGCAGCTCAACAGTGTGCTCGAGGACGAACTTTCACTGGCGGCGGCCGGCCGAGAGGGGTTGGCCCTGCTGTACCTGGATCTTGACAGCTTCAATGACATCAACGATGCCTGGGGGCATCCGGCCGGCGACCGCTTGTTGCGGCGCGTGGCCACGCGGCTGAAAGAGACGGTGGGCAGCGATTGCATACTGGGGCGCGTGGGCGGCGACGAGTTCCTGGTGATTGCACGCGGCCATGCCGCACTCGAGCGGTCCGAGGACCTCGCCGTGCGCATTGCCGAGGCGATGAGCGCGCCGATGCGCCTGGAAGACCGCCAGGTGCGCATGACCATTTCGGTAGGTATCAGCCTGTTCCCGGATGATGGTGATAATGCCGAAGACCTGGTGCGGCATGCCGACGCCGCGCTGTTCAAGGCGAAAGCCGGTGGCCCGGGCAACTGGGCCCGTTACACGCCGGAGCTGACCGAGAAGGCGCGTGCGCGCCGCTACCTGGAGACCGAGCTGCGCACCGCCATCGAGCGCGAGCAGATCCAGGTTGCCCTGCAGCCGGTGGTGTCGTTGAAAACCGGCGATGTCGTGGCGGTGGAAGCCCTGGCCCGTTGGCATCACAGCGAGGATGGCTGGATTTCGCCCGACCGGTTCATCGCGATGGCTGAAAGCCGCGGTGTGATCGGCCAGCTCGGTGAACAGGTCTATCGCCGCGCCATGGCGGCGGTGTGTCGGGAAAGTGACGATTTGCGCCTGGCGATCAACATCGCACCCAGCCAGCTTTATGACGAGTTTTTCTGCGACCGCCTGGTGGATCTGGCCGGGGAGATGGGCATGGCGCCCTCACGGCTGGAGGTGGAGTTGACCGAACGGGTGTTCATGGAAGACGCGATCGAACCGCTCGACCAGATCTCGCGGCTGCGCATGGCGGGCATCAGCGTGGCCATCGACGATTTCGGGACGGGCTTTTCGTCGCTCGACTACATGCGCCGATTGCCTGTGCAGCGATTGAAAATCGACCAGACGTTTGTGCGCTACATCGAGGACGACCCGACCAGCGGCGCGATCGTGCGCGCGGTCAGTAACCTGGCGCGCGATCTGGGGATGGAGGTGACCGCAGAGGGGGTGGAGACCGAGGCCGAGGCCGAGTTCGTGCGTGAGGTCGGTTGTGATTGTGCGCAGGGGTGGTTTTTCGGGCGGCCGAAGTTGGTGCGGTGAGGTTGTCACGCCGGGGATGCAACCCCGGCCTACGGATGGGGCATTGGGTATGTCGTCGTGCCGGGGATGCAACCCCGGCCTACGGTGTGTGGCATTGGGTTTGTTGTTATGCCGGGGATGTGACCCCGGCCTACGGTGTGGGGTGTTGGATATGTTGTTACGGGCATGTAACCCCGGCATTCGGATGGGGCGCCGATCGGTGTAGGCCGGCCTTGCATGGCCGGCGTTTGCTTATAAAAAAATCCCGGGCCGAAGCCCGGGATTTGTGGAGTTCGCGGAAGGGGATCCGCTACGGCTGAAGGAGAGTCGGTTCAGTCGTCTCCGTTATCGTCGTCATCGCCGTTGTCGTCTTCCTCGTCAAGCTCGGAGTGCACGTAGAACATGCCCTCGTCACCGAACAGGTAGTTCTCGGGCGACCACTCGAGCATTTCGCCGGCTTCGCAGTCGACGTCGGCGGCGTGTACCACGACGAGCTGGGCTTCGTCCTCGTTTTCGTCGTAGGCGGCCGGCAGGTCGGTGGCGATGTCGAACGCATCCTGCAGGTTCATGTTGCCGCCGGGGTTGGCCGTGCCGGTGCCCAGGCAGATGACGCCGGAGCTGGGCATGGGTTCGGGCTGGTAGGTGAGCGTGTATTCACCCAGCGGTTCGACGTCGTGGGCGTTGAGGACGTAATCGAACAGTGGTGCGATCCAGCGGTACATGATGCGCGCCCGGGCCCCGTTCTCGACTGCCTCACCCGTTTCCGGATCGATCTGCGAGAAATTGAGGTGGGCGATGCTCGACAACCCGGCCTGGCCGCCCGGGCCTTCGCCGGCACCCGGTGCGGAGCAGAAGTCCGGGACGTCGTCGTCTTCGTCATCGCCGTTATCGTTATCGCGCGGCGGCGGACCGGGATCTGCGGGCGGGCCGCCTGCCCAAGGCGGTGGGCCACCCGCCCAGGGCGGCGGACCGCCGGGCTCGCCACCGTCGTCGCCGCCGGCCCAGGGTGGCCCGTTCTGAGCCATGAGATGACCTGACAGGAAGGGCAGGGAACACAACAAGATAATTGCCGTGCTGAGGGGAGTGCGTGTCTTCATGGTCATTCCTTATCTATTCCGATGAACAAGCAAAACGAATTCGATCGGCTGAATGAGGTACTGGACGACGAGTCCCCTTCAATCTCGTGACCGGTACTCAACCGATCCGAGCACCCAGCGTATCACGTTGATTTTGTTCGGGTCCGTGATGAGAGTCTCAAAAATGAGAATAGCTTTGCGGCCATTGATTGTTTTGGAGTGGATTGCATGAAATGACTGTCCGGGCGTGTGGCCCTGGCGCTGTTACTACCTAATGTCGTCCCGGCCGGAGCGAAGCGGAGAGCCGGGATCTCGCAGGTTTCGGGTTTGCACGGCGTTGGTGCCGGGATCCGAGGCGCGAGGTCCCGGATCGAGTCCGGGACGACAAATCCCCCACCCGTGACGTTCCGAGTCGAGGGGACGCCAGGTTTT
>SKZJ01000132.1 GCA_007127425.1 Wenzhouxiangella sp. | reverse complement strand
GCACCCGTTGCGTGCCGACCTGCCGCTGGTGGCCAACCCGGTCCGGTTCTCGGCCACCCCGGTCGAGTATCGATATGCGCCGCCGCTCCTCGGGGCCGATACCCGGGCGGTATTGAGCGAATGCCTGGGGCTGGATGACGAGCACATCGCCGCACTTGAGTGCGACGGGGTGGTGGAAGTCGGGTCGGGCTGAGCCGGCTACGCAGCCAGCATGGCCGGCGTCTCGCCTCGCTCGAGCCCCTCGAACCAGGCCTGAACGATATCGAGTTGCTCGGCGGCACGCTCGGCGCGATTGACGAGCCGGCGGAAAGCGCGTTCGTCGGCCCGTCCTGCGGCATACCAGCCCAGGTGCTTGCGCGCGATGCGCACACCGCGCATCTCGCCGTAGAAGGCATGCAGGGCCTGCAGGTGGCCGACGAGCAGGGCGCGTACCTCGTCCAGGCCGGGTTCCGGCAGGCGCTTGCCGGTGGCCAGGAAGTGCGCGATCTCGCGAAAGATCCAGGGCCGTCCCTGGGCGGCGCGACCGATCAGCAGGCCGTCGGCACCGGTGTGTTCGAGCACCCGGTGGGCCTTTTCCGGGGTGTCGATATCGCCGTTGGCCCACACCGGAATGGCTAGCGACTGGCAGATTTCGGCGATGGTGTCGTACTCGGCCCGGCCCTGGTATTTCTGATCACGCGTGCGCCCGTGAACGGCCAGCGCCCGGATGCCGCAGTCCTGGGCGATGCGGGCGATGACCGGCCCGTTGCGATGTTCCGCATCCCAGCCGGTGCGGATCTTGAGCGTGACCGGTACCTCGACGGCCGCGACCACGGCGTCGAGGATGCGGGCGACCAGTGCCTCGTCGCGCATCAGCGCCGAACCCGCCCATGCCTTGCAGACTTTCTTGGCCGGGCAGCCCATGTTGATGTCGATGATCTCGGCGCCGTGTTCAACGTTGTGGCGAGCGGCCTGGGCCATCACCTCGGGCACGGTGCCGGCGATCTGCACGCTCACCGGTCCCGGTTCGCCGGCATGGTCCATGCGCTCACGCGACTTGCGCGTGTGCCACAGCGAGGGATCGGAGGTGGTCATCTCCGAGGTGGCCAAGCCGGCACCCAGTTGCCGACAAAGCAGCCGGAACGGCTTGTCGGTGACGCCGGCCATGGGCGCGAGGCCGAGCGCAGGGCTGATCAAATGGTGGCCGATTTGCATAGGGCAGAAACCAGGGGAGCAATGAAAACAGCAACTTCAATGCCGAATATAGCATTTGACCGGCACGAACGAGGCCGTAACGGGGGAGGTGCTATCATTCATGTGAAGAACAATAGCCGCCTGGCCAGAAAAACAAAGCCCGAGTCAAATGGAGAGCCTCGTGTCCACCACCAGCGATCGACGTCGATTTCATCGTTTTCCCTTCCAGGCACAAGCATTGCTGCGCATCGGAGAAAGTTCACGAGTGCCCGCCGTATTGCTGGATATCTCGCTCAACGGTGCCTTGCTCGAAGTGCCCAGCCTGTCGTCCGTCTCACTCGACGACAATGCCGGCGAGCTGGGTCTGAGCGTGCGTGGCGAGATCAATGGCAACGAGGTCACCATGACCATGGATGTTTCGGTCGTGCGTATCGAGTCCGAGCGAGTGGCCTGTTGTTACGTGGGCGTGGATACCGACACGTTCAGCAGTCTCAAGACGCTGATCGAAGAAAACCTCGGTGATGTCAGCTTGCTTGATCGCGAACTGACGCAACTCGATTACTGGCCCGGATTGTCCGTCAGTCCGGCGGACTGATCTCCAGCAGCCAATCGGCCATGACCGCCTCGAGTTCCTCCAGTCCCTGCCCGCTGGTCGCCGAGAACAGTTGCACCCCGACGTTGGCATCGACCAGTTTCCGGACCCCCAGCAGCGCCTCGTTCTGCTTGCCACGCCCGAGTTTGTCGGCCTTGGTCAGCACCAGGTGCAGCGGCAGCCCTCTGACACCGGCCCAGTTGGCCAGTTCAACGTCGCCCTCCTTGAGCGGGTGGCGCACATCCATGACGATCACCAGCCCGGCCAGCGCCTGGCGTTTCTCCAGGTAACCCCGGATCAACCCTTTCCAGTGACGCTTGAGGTCGCCGCTGACTCGGGCGAAACCATAGCCGGGCAGGTCGACGAGGTGGTGGTCATCGTCAAGGTGGAAGAACACCAGCTGACGAGTCCGTCCGGGCGTGCGACTGGTGCGTGCCAGCGACTTGCGATGGCACAGGCGGTTGATCAGGCTGGACTTGCCGGCGTTGGAACGGCCGGCAATAGCGACCTCTCGCCCCTGGTCCGGCGGGAGTTGCGACCGATTATGGACGCTGATCAGGTACTCTGCCTGGCTGAGCAGGCGCCGAATTGCATTCACGGACTGGCACACGGATGGATGAGCAGCGATAATATCAGGTTCAGTTTCTAAAACATTCTCAATCAGGAGTACCACGCAAATGGCTCGATTCTTGGTGACGCTGCTGGCTTGTGCGCCGCTGGCCGCCATGGCGGTCGGGGTCGGCGACCCGGAAGCCGGTGAAGAGAAGTCTGCGGCCTGTGCCGCTTGCCACGGCATGGACGGCAACAGCACGGTCAGCATCTGGCCGAAACTGGCCGGCCAACATCAGGACTATGCGACCCGGCAAAGCATCCTGATCCGCGAACAGAAACGCAACGTTCCGGAGATGTACGCGACGGTGGCGAACCTGTCGGACCAGGACTTGGCCGATATCGCCGCATTCTACGAAGCGCAGCGCCTCGAACCCGGCGTCGCCGATGAAGAGCTGGTCGAGCTGGGCAAGAAGATCTACCAGGCCGGCAATCACGAAACCGGGGTACCCGCCTGCGCCGCCTGTCACGGACCGTCCGGGGATGGTATTCCCGGAGCCCATTTCCCGGTGGTGCGTGCACAGCACAGCGACTACACCGTCGAGCGCCTGCAAGCCTACCGTGCCGGCGAGCACCATGGCGAGGATGATCCCTACAGCCAGATCATGGTCGCGGCGGCCCGTAATCTCACCGACGAAGAGCTCCAGGCGGTCAGTTCATTCATCGAGGGTTTGCATAGGGCGCGCTAATCTTCGCCCATAGGTGCCGCGTGCGGAACCAGAGTCGACCCGAACGGGTCAATGAGAGTCACGACATGAAAAGACAAACGGAGCCGTCCATGCTGAAATTCACCACTGCCATTGTGGGCCTGATCGTTCTGGCCGGTTCGGCCATGGCCGAACCGTTCACGGAAGGTGAACACTATCAACGTATTGCCACTCCGGTGTCGGTATCCGGTGACCGGGTCGAGGTGATCGAAGCCTTTGCCTACCCGTGTCCGGCCTGCCGTAACTTCCTGCCGCACATCCAGTCCTGGGAAGAAGAGCAGGACGGCAACGTCGATTTCCGTCGTCTGCCGATCGCGCTTCAGCGCGGCTGGGACCTGTTTGCGCGGGCCTACTACACCGCCCAGGTGATGGGCGTGGACGAGGGGGCGCATGAGGCGATGTTCCATGCCCTGCATGACGAGCGCCGCCAGTTCCGCAGCTTCGATGACGTGGCCGAGTTCTACAGCGATTTCGGCGTAGAAAAGGCGGATTTCGTCAGCACCTCGGAGTCGTTCGCGGTCGATTCGCGCATGCGCCAGAATCGCAACCAGGTGCGCCAGTTCGGTATCCGCAGCACACCGACGGTGATCGTTCACGGCAAGTGGCGGGTGCAGCTCAACAGTTTCGACAGCTACCAGCAGATGGTCGAGGCTGTGCAGTACCTGGTTGAGCGCGAGGCTGCCAATCTCGAGCCGGCCGGCGACGGTACGGAACCGGCGGACGAGGAAGACGCGGGAACCGCTTCTTAAGCCAGCGTGGCTACCCCATCGCGGCAACTCAAGCTGCTTAGCTATAACATCCAGGCCGGTACCACCACCGGCCGTTACAGCGAGTACTTCACCCGGAGCTGGCGGCAGGTGCTGCCCAACAACCAGCGCATCGCCAATCTCGATGCGATCTCGGAACTGGTGGCCAGCTATGACATCGTCGCCTTGCAGGAAGTCGATTGCGGCAGCCTGCGGTCGGGTTTTCTCAACCAGGCCAAGTACCTGGCGACGCACGCCCGGTTTCCCTACTGGAATCATCAGGGTAATCGCAAGGTCGGCATGATCGCGCACGCCGGCAACGGCCTGCTCAGCCGGGTCGAGCCCAGCGAGATCGAAGAACACAAACTTCCCGGCGCCATTCCCGGTCGCGGCGCCATGGTGGTGCGTTTCGGTGAAGGGAATTCAGCGCTGTGGCTGGTGATTCTGCATCTGGCGCTGGGCCGCCGTGCACGAGCCCAGCAGTTCGACTACGTGGCGGGACTGGTGCGCGCCTATCCCCATGTGGTGGTGATGGGAGATTTCAATACCGGCCCGGGGTCGCTCGAATTTCGCAATTTCTGCGACAAGGCCGGATTGATCGTTCCCGATAGCCACCTGACCTTCCCGTCCTGGCAGCCGCAACGAGCCATCGACCATATCCTGGTCTCGCCCAACATGGACATCGCCGAGCTGGAAGTGCTGCCGGTCAGTTACTCCGACCACCGCCCACTGTCGATGGTCGTCAACCTGCATGAGGACGCCGAGCTACCCGATCCCGGTGATCATTCGGATGGACACCAGAATCAGTACGCCTCCAAAAAGGCGTCTTAGACGCGCTGCCGGCAGGTAGTGGGCCAGCGCCACACCGGCCGGGGCCGCCATCACTCCGGCCAGGCCGATCAGCGCCATTCCCGGCAGCCAGACATGACCGACATGCCACCTCAGTTCCGGCAATTCCGCTGTCGACAACATGAACACCAGCGCGCCGCCGGCGGCGATCGGCCAGCCGCAGGCCGAGGCGATGGCTACCGCCCGCACCATGGTGTACCCGTTGCGGGCCAGGTAGGGAACGTTGAATGTACCGCCCCCGATGCCGATCATGGCCGACACCGCACCGATGACCGGACCGGCGAGCCACCACAGTCGCGGAAAGGCGGGCCGCTCGACGGTTCGTGTGGGGGTGGCGAGCGCCATCCGCAAGCCGATGATGGCGACGATGAACGCGAATACCAGCGCCAGCGTGCGTCCGGGAATGAGCACCGCAAGGCCGGCCCCCGCGGCAGCACCGACTGCGACGGCTGGAGCCAGACGCAGTACCGCCGCCCAGTCCAGTGCCCGGCGCCGGTGCTGGAACCAGACGGCACTTGCCGCAGTCAGCAACATGGTAGCCAGTGAAGTGGCCACCGCCACCGCGACCACCACGTCGCTGTCCAGCCCCTGGGCCAACAGCAGCCAGACCAGGGCCGGGACGATCACCAGGCCGCCGCCGATGCCGAACAGGCCGGCGAGAATTCCCGCAACGACCCCAACGACGAGTAAGATGACAGTGATTACAAGCACAAATGGACAGATCGCCGCTAAAGGCGGAGTTGCCGGGGGGCAGTTTGGAGTGTTGAAGCCATGAAAGCAAGGCGGTTGCCAGCCGGGCTGATCGTGTTGCTGGGCATGCTGGTCATGTTCGGTATACCGGTTTATTCCGATTACTCGAAGACCACGGTAGTGAATCGCGAGGCTGAGCGCGAAACCTTCCGCCAGGGCTGGACGGCGGCAAGGCGTGGAGACCAGTCCGGCATGATGCTGGCTGTCGCCGCGTTGCCGGATTATCCGCTCACCCCGTATCTCGAATTCGAACTGTTGCGCCAGCGTGTCGATTCCGTGCCCGAGGTGGTCATGGAGCAGTTCCTGGCGCGCCACCGGAACTGGTCATTCGCCGGTACTCTGGAAACGGTCTGGCTGCGTTCACTGGGGCAACGCGGAGAGTGGGAGGCGCTGTTGCGTCACGCCCGTGACCATTCCGACACCGAGGTCCGTTGCCACCTTGCCCGGGCTCGTATCGAGCAGAACGATCATGACGGCCTGGCCGAGGAAATTGAACGTTTGTGGCTGGTCGGCCGTTCTCAGCACGACGCCTGTGACCGCCCGTTTGCCTGGTGGCGACGCCAGGGCAACCCTTCCCACGTGCTGGCGTGGCAGCGTTTCGAGATGGCGGTAGCCGCCGGCGAGGACGGCCTGGCGCGCTACCTGCGGCGCTACCTGATGAGCGATCAGCGCGACTGGGCCGACCACTGGCTGAGCATGCGCGCCCAACCCGGCACCACGCTGCGACGCGCGCGGCAGTGGCAGGATCACGACTATTCCCGCAGCCTGGTCAGTATCGGTGTCCGCCGCCTTGCCCGCAGCGAACAGGAACGGGCCCGCCAGCACTGGAACGCTCTGGCACCGCATTTTGCCTGGAGCGACGCCGAGCGCCATCGCATCGAACGTGAACTGGCGTTGTTCCAGGCGGTCGCGCTGGAGGAGGAGGCCATCGCCGCGATCGATGCCCTGCCATCCGGGGTGCGTGACCAGCAGATCCTTGAGTGGCGAGCCCGCGTGGCCATGGCGCATGATCGCTGGCCCGATGTGCTCGAGAGTATTCAGGCGATGGCGGCCAGTGAGCAGGCCCAGTCGCGGTGGCGCTACTGGCGCGGTCGCGCCCTGTCGGCGATGAATCGTCCCGAGGCCCTGATTGCGTTCGGTACCCTGTCGGCCGAACCCCATTACTATGGTTTCCTGGCTGCGCTGAAGCTGGATCAGCAGTTGGCGCTGTGTAACGAGGAGATCGTGGCCGATGCCGCCGTTCAACGACGGCTGCTGCGCGACGCGGAGTTCGAGCGGTCGGTGGAGCTGTTTCACGTCGGTCTCAACAGCCATGCCAGGCAGACCTGGATTAGTGTGAGCCGACGCCTGAGCAGGGCAGAGCTCGAGCAGGCCGCCCTGCTGGCGGCCGCGAACGGCTGGCATGATCGGTCCATCGCGGCACTCAACGGCGCCGGCAATCGCCGCGCTTATCCGTGGCGGTTCCCGATGGCGGAAAAGGGTCGGGTGGTGGCCCTGAGCCGGCAGTACGGAGTCGATCCGGCCCTGGTTTACGGGCTGATGCGGGCCGAATCGGCCATGCAGGCCGATGCGCTGTCACCGGCCGGCGCACGCGGTCTGCTGCAATTGATGCCGACCACGGCCCAGGCGGTGGCCCGGCGCAACACCCTGCCTTACAACGGCAGCACCGACTTGATGACGCCGGAGGTCAATTTGCCGCTGGGCATCGCTCACCTGGCGGAACTGCAAGCGCGCTATGACGGCGACTGGGTCCGGGTGGCGGCAGCCTACAATGCCGGCATCAATGCCGTGGCGCGCTGGATGGACACCCGGCCGCATACCGATCCGGACGTGTGGATGGAAACCCTGCCGTTTTACGAAACGCGAGATTACGTGCCGCGCGTGCTCGCTTTTGCGACCATTTACGAGTGGCAGTTCGACGAGCCGCCGTCGGTACTGGCGCGCCATGCGCTTGCCGGTAACCGCAACGGCAGTGGCTTTTCCTGTCCCGAGTAGTCTGTGAACGTGCAGGCGCGGGCGACCGACTGCATTGGGTAGAATGCGTCCTGGTTACTCGCTGTTCGGGAGAAGTCGATGAAAATCCTGATTCTGGGTGGTTCGGGCTTCGTCGGAGGTCACCTGGCTCGACGTCTGAGCCAGGACGGGCACAAACTCACCATCGCCACGCGTTACGCACCGGGCTGTCGTCACCTGGGCGTCGTGCCCGGTGTGACCATTCGCCAGTTCGATCCCTACGACAGCGAAGAGTTGGCACGACAGATGGACGGGCACGATGCGGCCATCAACCTGGTGGGTATTCTCAACGAGCGCATTGCCGGTGGCGGCAAGGGGTTCCGACGGGCCCATGTCGAATTGGTCGAGACATTGATCAACACCTGTGTGCGCACCGGCACCCGCCGGTTCATCCACATGAGCGCGCTCAACGCCGGGCAGGGTGAAAGCCAATACCTCAAGACCCGGGGTGAGGCCGAGAACATGGTTGACGAGGTCTTTCGGCAGGGCACGCTCGACACGACCGTCATGCGACCTTCAACCATTTTCGGTCCCGACGACAGCTTTCTCAATCGCTTCGCCAGCCTGCTCAAGATCGCGCCGGTGCTGCCGCTGGCGCGTCCCCGGGCGCGCTTCGCCCCGGTCTACGTCGGTGACGTGGTCGAGGCCTTCGCACGCGTGCTTGAGCGTCGCGAGAGCTTCGGCAAGACCCACGAGCTATGCGGCGGCGAAGAATGGGCGCTGATCGATCTGGTCCGCTGGCTGCGCGATCAGCTTGGTCTGAAGCGCGCGGTGGTCGGATTGCCTGATGCCCTTGGACGCATGCAGGGACTGGCCTTCGACATTGTGCCGGGCAAACCGTTTTCATCGGATAACTACAAGTCGCTTCTGCTCGATAGCGTGTGCGCGGAGAATGCATTCGGTGAACTGGGTATTGAGCCCTGGGCCATGTCGGATCTGGCGCCGACGTGGCTTGGCGACCGCACCCGGCAGCAGCGTTACCAGCGCTACCGACGGCAGGCGCGGCGTGACAAGGAATAGATGCGATCCGGCAGACGGGCTGGCGGTCTACCGTGTCGGCGGGACGGTACGCGATGAACTGATGGGGCGTAACAGCGAGGACGCCGACTACGTGGTCGTCGATGCCTCGCCCGAGGAGATGCAATCACGTGGTTTTCGCCCCGTCGGGCGCGATTTCCCGGTGTTTCTGCATCCCGACAGCGGCGAGGAGTACGCGCTGGCGCGCACCGAGCGCAAGAGCGGGCACGGCTACCACGGTTTCGTGTTCCACACCGGGCCCGATGTCACCCTGGAAGACGACCTGGCACGTCGTGACTTGACCGTCAATGCCATGGCCCGCTCGTCCGAAGGGGAGCTGATTGATCCGTTCGATGGGCGGCGGGATGTCGAGCAACGTGTGCTTCGTCATGTCTCGCCGGCTTTTCGCGAGGACCCGGTGCGCATCCTGCGCCTGGCGCGCTTTGCTGCCCGGTTTCCTGACTTCCGGGTGGCTGATGAGACCCGGACGTTGTGCCGGGAAATGGTGATCGACGGCGAGGTCGATCACCTGGTGCCCGAGCGGGTCTGGCAGGAGATGGCGCGCGCCTTGATGGAAGTTCGGCCGTCACGGTTCCTGGAGGTGTTGCGTGAGGCCGGTGCGCTGGCGGTCATCCTGCCGGAGGTCGATCGCCTGTTCGGCGTGCCGCAGGCGGCTGCCCATCATCCCGAGATCGATACCGGCATCCACACACTGATGGTGATGGAACAGGCCGCTGTGCTGGATGCGCCCCTGGCTGCCCGCTTCGCCTGCCTGGTTCACGACCTGGGCAAGGGGCTGACGCCGCGCGAGCAATGGCCGCGGCACATCGGCCATGAAAAAACCGGGTTGGCGCCGATTCGCGAGGTGTGCGAGCGTCTGCGCGTCCCGTCCGAGTGTCGCGACCTGGCGTTGCTGGTCGGCGAGTTTCACCTGCATGCCCACCGCGCACTGGAATTGAAGCCCGGCACGCTGGTGAAGTTGTTCGAACGCATCGACCTGTACCGCCGTCCCGAGCGTTGGCAACCGTTCCTGCTGGCCTGCGAGGCCGACTGGCGGGGTCGCCGCGGACTGGAGGACAGACCCTACCCGCAAGCCGAATTCCTGCAACGTGCCCTGGCGGCAACGGAGACGGTCAACGCCCGCCCCTTCGTCGAGCAGGGGCTGAAGGGGCCGGCCATTGCTGCGGCCCTGCACGAGGCCCGCGTCCGTGAGGTGGCCGCGCTGATTTGCAAGTGAACTGAAAATTCACCGGCACCATTTACATTCACCGTTGTCAATGAATGGTTGCGAGAGGCCGCGAGGCTGTCTCGCGCGTGGGACTTTTTCGCTGGAGAACTGCCTTGCCCCTGACACGACTTGGACTGAGCAATCCGGTGGCCGTGGCCGTCGGTTGCATCCTGCTGGTCATTTTCGGGCTGCTGAGCCTGTCACGCCTGCCGATCCAGATGACGCCCAATATCGACCGCCCGACCATTTCGGTGTCGACCAGTTGGCGCGCGGCCGCTCCGGCCGAGGTCGAGTCGGAAATCATCGAGCCGCAGGAAAACCAGCTTCGCGACGTCCCGGGCCTGCAACGCATGACGTCCACGGCCAGCCAGGGCCGCGGCTCGATCACCCTGGAGTTCGGCGTCGGCGCCGATCTCAACCGGGCGCTGATCGAGGTCATCAACCGTCTCAACCAGGTGCCGCGCTATCCCGCGGACGTCAACGAACCGACCGTGCGAGTCGGCTCCGACCAGTTCGGTGACACCATTGCCTGGTTCTCCATCCGACCGTTGCCGGACAACGAGCGCCCCATCATCGAATTCCATGACCTGGTGGAGGAAGTGGTCAAGGAACGGCTGGAGAGGATTCCGGGCGTCTCTTCGGCCAATCCGCGCGGCGGTCGGCCCTACGAAGTCAGAATCACCTTCGACCCTTACCGGGCGGCCTCCATCGGTGTCGACCTGACCCGCGTCGGGGCGGCGCTGGGGCAGAATAACGATGTGACCGGCGGCTTCCGTGAGATCGGTCGGCGTCAGTACACCCTGCGTTTCGTCGGCCAGTACGAGATTTCCGACCTGGAAAACCTGGTGCTGGAGTGGCGTGAGGGCCGGCCCGTCTTCCTGGGCGACGTCGCCACCATCGAGCGCACCATGCGCGATGCCACCGGCATGATGACCCAGAACGGCGGGCCGTCGATCTCGATGAATATCATCTCCGAGCCTGGCGTCAACGTGCTTGAGGTCATGGCCGATGTCCAGGCGACCATGGCCGAGCTCAATGAAACACACCTCGAGCCGGCCGGCCTGTACTACGTTCAGGTTTCCGACGACACCATTTACATCCGGCAGTCGGTCGCCATGGTGGCTGCGAACCTGCTGCTGGGCATGAGCCTGGCCATCCTGGTGCTGTGGTGGTTCTTCCGCCGGCTGCGGGCTACCCTGATGGTGGCGCTGGCCATTCCCCTGTGCCTGTGCTTCGCCTTCCTGGTGCTCGACGGTGCCGACCGCACCCTCAACGTCATTTCGCTGGCCGGCCTGGCCTTCGCCACGGGCATGGTGCTCGATGCCGCCATCGTCGTGCTCGAGAATATCGTGCGTCAGCGCGAGATGGGGCGTGCCCCCCTGGAGGCCGCCGACCGCGGGGCGGGTCAGGTGTGGGGCGCGTTGCTGGCCTCTACCGCGACCACCGTCGCGATTTTCGTCCCGGTGATCTTTCTGCAGGACGAGGCCGGCCAGTTGTTCGCCGACCTGGCTGTCGTCATCTCGGCGGCCATCGTTTGCTCGCTGCTGGTGGCCATCATTGTCCTGCCGGCGGCCAGTTACCGTCTGCTCGGCGATGCCGAACTGAGTGATCGTCACGGCAACTGGTGGCAGGCCATCACGGATCGCATCATGAGCCTGACCGATACCCCGCGCCAGCGCTGGAGCTGGATCGGCGGCCTCACCCTGATACCGCTGTTGATCGGTGCATTGCTGATTCCACCGGCCGACTACCTGCCCGAGGGGCAGCGCAATTTCGTTTTCGGTTTCCTGCAAACGCCTTCGGGCATGGGGCCGGACACGGCCGAGCGCGAGTTGATCAATCCGATCAACGAGCGGCTCCAGCCCTACGTTGATGGTGAGAAGGAGCCGAAAATCGCCAATACCTTTGTCGGCTTTTTCGGCACGGGGGCGTTCATGGGCATGCGTGCGGAGAATCCGCGTGACGTCGACCGCATGATGGAAGTCGTCAATAACGAGGTCCTCACCGGATTTCCCGACACTTTCGGCCGCGCCAATCGCTCACCGATCTTCGGTGGCCGCGGCAGCCGCAGCATCGACGTCAATCTGCAGGCGGCCGACTTCGAGGATCTGCTCGAAGCCGGTCAGGTCGGGTTCGACTTGATTCAGCGTATGCTGCCCGGTGCCACCGTCCGGCCGCAGCCGGGCCTGGAACTGGCCGAACCGGAACTGAGGCTGCGCCCCGATGATCGCCGCATTGCCGAACTGGGATGGACGCGCGGGGATGTGGCCACCCTGATCCGGGCGCTGGGCAACGGAGCGTTCCTGGGGGACTATTTCGACGGTGATCGTCGACTCGACGTGATCCTGCGCGGCGAGGAGTGGCTCACCCCGGAGGAACTGATGGCCATGCCGCTGTCTACGCCATCGGGACGGATGGCCACGCTGGGCGAGCTGACGACGCTCGAGCGCACGGCCGGCCCCAACCAGATCCGCCGTGTCGATCGCCGACGCACCATGACTCTTCAGGTCACGCCGCCGTCCGGCATGCCCATGGAAACGGCTATCGAGACCTTGCAACAGCAAGTCGAGCCGGCCCTGCGCGAGGTGCTGCCGCCCGACGGCGTGATCACCTACCGCGGCACCGCCGAGGCGCTGGGTGAGACGCTCAGGAACCTGGGCGGCAGCTTCCTGCTGGCCATCGTCATTCTCTACCTGCTGATCTCGGCGCTGTTCCGTTCGTTCCGAGACTCGGTGCTGGTCCTGATGACCATCCCGATGGCCACCGTCGGCGGCATCGTCGCCCTGCGCCTGACCGGCTGGATCACGGGGCAGGCGATGGACATGCTGACCATGATCGGTTTCGTCATCCTGCTCGGCCTGGTGGTCAATAACGCGATTCTGCTGGTTTATCGCGCACGCGATGGCGAACGTGAAGGCCTGGGCCGGCGCGAGGCGGTGGAAACCGCGGTGCGGCTGAGGCTGAGACCGATCCTGATGAGTACCACCACCAGCCTCTTCGGCATGATGCCCTTGCTGCTGATGCCCGGTGCGGGCACCGAACTCTACCGTGGTCTGGCCGCGGTCATTGTTGGCGGCATGGCCGTCAGCACCCTGTTCACACTGATCCTGTTGCCCAGCCTGCTCAGGGTCAACGAGGAAAAACAGCCGGCGACCGAAGGCGAGGTCGTGCCGGCATGAGGAAGTTATCGATGAATACTGTTTTACGCATGATGATTGCCACGGCGCTGTTGTTGCCGGCCGCGGCCATGGCCCAGTTCGGGGGCACGCCGCCGGTGGACCTGAGCGAAGCACGCCTGACCACCATGGCGCCGACCATGCAGGTGGCCGGCACGGTGGTGTCGCGTTCAGACGCCTTCCTGTCCGCGGAGGTCGAGGGACGCCTGATCGAGGTCGCCGATATCGGCAGCCGGGTGGAGGCCGGTGACGTGGTCGCGCGCATCGAGGACACCACGCTGTCTTTGCGTGCACGCGAACTCGAGTCGGAAATCACCCGTGCCGAGGCACGCCTCAAGTTTCTCGAGGCCGAATTGCGCCGCTTCGAGCGACTGGCCGAAACCAACCTGGCCGCCGCCAGCCAGATCGATCAGACCCTGTCCGAGCGTGACATCGCCGCCAGCGACCTGGCCGTGGTGCGGGCCCGGCTCGACCAGATCGAGGACCAGATCGAACGCACCCGCATCACCGCACCGTTCCCGGGAGTAATAGCCGAACGCGTCGCCCAGGCCGGCGAGCGTGTGGCCATCGGCACGCGCGTGGTCCGCATGGTCAATCCCGACAATCTCGAGGTCGTCGCCCGAGCTCCGCTGAACTACTACCGTTTCGTTCAGCCCGGTGATGAGCTGGCCATCATGGCGGCCGGCGAATTGCTGCATGCGCCGCTGCGAACCACGGTCAGCGTCGGTGATGAGGCACGCCACGTCTTTG
>SKZJ01000277.1 GCA_007127425.1 Wenzhouxiangella sp. | reverse complement strand
GACATGAAGCCGACTGACGTCATCGTCGTGGGCGCTGGGTGGACCGGTCTGACAGCAGCCAGTCGTTTGGCGGTCCGTGGCGTATCCGTCATCGTTCTGGACAAGGCGCGCGGCCCTGGTGGCCGCAGTTCAACCCGGCGCGAAGGGCAGTTTTCCTTCGATCATGGCGCCCAGTACTTCACCGCCCGCAGCGAAGCGTTCCGGCGCCGGGTCGAGGCCTGGGAAGGGTCCGGACTGGTCGCGGAATGGCAGCCGCGGCTGCGGGTATTCGGTCCGCGGCCGGATGGTGGCACCGGCTCGCCCGACGGTCGCCTCGTCGCGGTGCCGGGGATGAATGGTTTGCTCAAGCGCTTCGCCAAGGGGCTGGACTGCCGTTATTCGAGCCGCGTCGCCAGCGCCCGGTTTAACGGTCGCTGGCAGCTCGAACTCGAGGATGGAACTGGCCTGGATTCCGCAGCGCTGTTGTTGACCGCGCCGCCGCAACAGTCGGCGACCTTGCTGGGAGCTGAACATCCTCTGCACGGGCAGTTGAAGGAAGTGGTCATGCTGCCGTGCTGGGCCCTCCTGCTGGGGTACGAGCGCTCAGTGCAAGCCGATTTCGATGCCGCTTTCGTCAACCGGGGCGGCCTGGCCTGGATAGCGCGCAATAGTAACAAGCCGAAACGCGCAGCCGCCGAGACCTGGGTCGTGCATGCCAGTGCACAGTGGTCAACCGAGCACCTGGAAGAAGAAGCTGGCCGGGTTGCGCAGTTGATGTTGCGGGAGTTGCAACAACTTGAGCCCGCTTTCGATAACGGTCCGACGGTGCAGCGTGCACACCGCTGGCGCTATGCACTCGCAGACGAGCCCCTGAGCGCGGGCTGTCTGCTCGATGGGGAAACCCGCCTGGCCGTGGCCGGCGACTGGTGTAGCGGCAGTCGCATCGAGGGCGCCTGGAGCAGTGGCGTGGCGGCGGCGCGCAGGCTCGAACCTCTTGCGATTTAGTTCTGTCCGGCCAGGGGTGCGGCGGTCTCGTACAGCCTGAGTTCAACGCGGTTTTCGGGGTCGCGGGTCACGGTCAACATGGCGATGCCGTCGTTGTCTATGCGCACTGCGCTCCCCTCATCATGCCAGTCGCCCAGGACGATACGCTGGCAATGGCGCTTGTCGATCTCGAGATCGTGGATGGCACGGCGGTGGGTGTGGCCGTGGATGATGCGTCGGACATCATGTGCGCAGAAGCACTCAGCCACTGCCTCGTCGTTGACGTCCATGATCACCTGCCCGGTGCGCCCGGTATGCAACTTGCTGCGCCAGCGCGCCAGCCGAGCCAGCGACTTTCGCATCCAGACCGGGTAGGACAGCATGCGCCGCTGCCAGTCGGGATCGCGAGCCTTGCGGCGAAAACGCTGGTAGGCGACATCGTCGGTGCACAGTGTATCGCCGTGCATCAGGATGGCATCGACGCCGTACTCGTTCAGTCGCCAGGGTTCGTCCAATGCCTGCATGCCGGCCAGTCGACAGTAGTCCTCACCGACCAGGAAATCCCGGTTTCCGCAGATGAAGCGAATATCAACACCATGTGCGGCCAGTCGGGCCAGCGCCTCGGCCACTTCGCGTTCCATCGTGCCGATGCCGTCATCGCCGATCCAGGCCTCGAACAGGTCGCCGAGAATGTAAAGCGCCCGGGCCGCACGCGCCGGCCCGTCGAGAAAATCGACGAACAGGCGCGTGGTTTCCGGGCGCTCCGGATCCAGGTGCAGATCCGAGATCAGGTAAATGGAATCAGCGGTACTCAGGGCAGTTCGACCCGTTCGAGGATGACCGGCTCTTCCGGCACGTCGCGGTGGAAGCCCTGGGTGCCGGTGGGCAAGGCGCGGATATGGTCGACCACATCCATGCCGTCGGTGACCCGGCCGAAGACGGCGTAACCCCAGGTCTGCCCGGACTGCTTGCCGCGATGGTTGAGAAAATCATTGTCGGACACGTTGATGAAGAACTGCGAGGTGGCCGAATGCGGATCGTTGGTGCGAGCCATGGCCAGGGTGCCGCGCTCGTTCTTCAGGCCGTTGTCGGCTTCGTTCTCGATCGGGTCGCGGGTGTCCTTCTGGTTGAAGTCGGTGTCGAAACCGCCGCCCTGGATCATGAAGTTGTCGATCACGCGATGAAACAGGGTGCCGTCATAGTGACCGTCCCGGGCGTACTGCAGGAAGTTCTCGACGCTTTTCGGTGCGTCTTCCTTGAAAAGTTCTACGGTGATGGCGCCGTGGTTGGTGTGCAGGATCACGTTGGGATTCTCCGGTTGTGCGGGTTCGTCGGCCATGGCCAGCATGGGCAGGGCCAGCAGTAGTGTAGTCAGGATACGCATGGTCTCTCGCATGCTCCTTGTGGTGAAGAGATTTGGGGAGGCCAATGATACTGGGTTGGGCGATGGATTGTCAGTCGGTCAGACGACTGCGTCGTGTGGCCCGTCAGTTGGTGAAGCTGTAGGGCGGACGGCTGACTCCCTGCTCGGTGACGATGCAATCGATCAGTCCGGCCGGGGTGATGTCGAAGACCGGGTTCCAGGCATCGAAGCCGGCCGGCGGTTGGTCGAGGCCGGCGGCCCGCCAGATTTCGGATGGATCGCGCTGCTCGATGGCGATGCCTTCCCCCGAGGCCATGTGCGGGTCGACGGTCGAGGAGGGCGCGACCACCATGAAGCGAACTCCGTAATGGCGTGCAATCACGGCCAGCGAACAGGTGCCGATCTTGTTGGCTACGTCGCCGTTGGCGGCGATGCGGTCGGCGCCGGTGACGACCCACTGGACCTGGCCGGAAGCCATCAGGGCCGCGGCCGCGCCTTCAACCACCACCTTGAAGGGAATGCCCTGGCGGGCCAGCTCCCAGGCAGTCAGGCGTGAGCCCTGCAGCCAGGGCCGGGTCTCGTCGGCAAAGATACGGGTGACACGACCGGCGCGGTGGCCGGCGGCGATCACGCCCAGCGCAGTCCCAATGCCCCCGGTCGCCAGCGCGCCGGTGTTGCAGTGGGTGAGAATACCGGTGCCGGGCTCGAACAGCGCGCTGCCGGCTTGCGCCATGGCCCGATTGGCCGCGATGTCTTCGGCATGGATGGTGCGGGCCTCGGCTTCCAGTGCGGCGACATCCAGTCGGCCCCGGGCGTCGGCCGCGCGATGCATGCGCGCGGTTGCCCAGGCCAGGTTGACTGCTGTTGGCCGGGACTGGTTGAGCCGTTCGAGGTCCAGTCGCCATGCACTCATGTCATCGCCGTGGTGTTGAGCGGCGATGACCGCACCGAAGGCCGCGGTGATGCCGATCGCAGGTGCACCGCGCACCACCAGGTCGGTGATGGCCCGGGCCACCTGGTCGACAGAATCCAGGGCCAGCCAGTGTTCCTCGGACGGCAACCGGCGCTGGTCGAGGAGGTAAAGCGTGCGGTCCTCGAAGCGAATCGGGCTGAGGTCCTGGTCGGTGCCGGAGGCATGTGTTGTCATGGGCGCCATTCTAACCGTAGGAAGCTGCCGCCGACGCCTGGAATGACTCGGATCCGCGCGCGGGGCTCCCGGCTTTCCCGGCAGTGTCGGAACTGCCTTGAGAGGCCCGGCTGTGGTAAAATTGCAAGCTTGTTGTGTCCGGATTGTCGGAGTTGGTTCCGCATTCCGGAAAATACATAAAAATCATCATGAATCAGGCGCTTGTATGGCGCCCGGTCAGCGACAAACAGGATCTCCCCGATGGCGGAAATGGCACGTGAAGTGCTCCAGGTGAACCTGGAAGACGAGATGCGTCAGTCCTACCTCGATTACGCCATGAGCGTGATCGT
>SKZJ01000265.1 GCA_007127425.1 Wenzhouxiangella sp. | reverse complement strand
TGCCCTTCGGTAATTATTGATTCCCATCAAGTGCCTTTACCTCCGTATCAGGCAATCTTCGCGCCATGAACGATACTCCCGATACCACAACCGACCTTTCACTGGCGCTGATCGGCAGCGGCGGCGCCGGCGTGATGACTGCCGGGCAGACCCTGCTGGACGCGGCGGCGACCAGCGGCTACTACGGCCTGATGACCCGCGCGACCGGCCCGCAGATCCGCGGTGGCGAGGCTGCCGCCATACTGCGCCTCTCAAGTCGGCCGGTCGAGTGTCAGGACGACCGCCTCGACCTGCTGCTCGCCATCGACTGGAACAAGGCTGAACGCTTCGCCGATGAACTGATCCTCGACGGCGACAGCCTGGTTATCGCCGACCCTGGCCAGGGCGAAGTGCCGGCCTGGGTGCGCGACTCCGGCGCTCATCTTCTGGAAGTGCCGTTCGATCGGTTGACCCGAGAAGTCCGCGGTGCCCGCGCCAACACCATCGCGGTGGGCCTGGTCGGGCGCATGATCGGCCTGGAAGAGGCGGACGTTGACCGTACGGTACGACGCATCCTGGAAAACAAGGGTGCGAAACTGATCGACGCGGCGCTGGCCAGCCTGAAAGTCGGCTATACCACGGCCGGCGACCTGCCGCATCCATCGAGACTGGGCGGCAGATCCAGTCGGCCCGAACCACGTTGGCTGATCACCGGCAACGAGGCCGCCGGCCTGGGGGCGGTTCGCGGTGGGGTGCGCTTTTGTGCCGCCTACCCGATCACACCCTCGACCGAAATCCAGGAATGGCTGGCCGCCCACTTGCCCGAGCTCGGGGGTAGCCTGGTGCAGGCCGAGGACGAACTGGCCTCGATCAATATGTGCCTGGGCGCATCATTCGGCGGCGCGCCATCGATGACTGCGACATCCGGACCGGGCTTTTCACTGATGGTCGAGGCGCTGGGCCTGGCCACTCAGGCCGAGATTCCGGTAGTAGTGGTCGACGTCATGCGCGGTGGCCCGTCCACCGGCATCCCCACCCGTTCCGAACAATCCGATCTGAACATCGCAGTGCACGGCGCCCACGGCGATGCCCCGCGCCTGGTGCTTGCGCCCAACAGCATCGGCGATTGCGTGACCACCACGCAGTGGGCCGTGCACCTGGCCGAGGCCCTGCAATGCCCGGCGGTGGTCCTCAGCGACCAGCGACTGGGCCAGGCGCGGGCCGCCATCGCCCCGCCACCGGTGCGCGACTGGCAAGCCCGGCGCAAGCTGGCGACCGAAGTCATCGACGATTACCGGCGCTTTGCCGACACCGAAGACGGCATCTCGCCCATGGCCCTGCCCGGCACGGCCGGCGGCCAGTACACCGCTACGGGCTTGAGCCACATGGAATCGGCCCGGCCCTCGGCCAGCGGCACCGATCACCAGCGCCAGCTCGACAAGCGACGGCACAAGCTTGAGCGCTTCGACTTCGGCGACGACTGGGCCGATATCGACGGAGACGGTGAGCTGGTTGTGCTGACCTGGGGCTCAACCACACAGCCGGCGCGAGAAGCGATAGCGCGCATGCGCTCGCGCGGGCATGCCATCCGCCTGATCTCAATCCGATTGCTCAGCCCACTGGACGCCGACACGTTGACCGAGGCCCTGGGCTCGGGCCGGCGCCTGCTGGTGGTCGAACAAAGCCACGGCGGTCAGTTCCATCGTTATATTCGCTCTCACATCGAACTGCCGGCCGACACCCGATTACTCGCGCGGCCCGGCCCGCTCAACATCGGCCCCGGCGAGATCGTCGCGGCCATCGAGGAAATGACTCGGGAGGAAGCGGCATGAACTCGGCCGTAGAACAGAGCATCACGATACTCAAGCACAAGGACTTCAAGTCCGACTACAAGCCGGTGTGGTGCGCCGGCTGCGGCGACTTCGGCGTACTCAACGCACTCACCAAGGCCATGGCGGCGCTGGAACTCAAGCCCGAAAATCTGGCCATGATTGCCGGTATCGGCTGCTCCTCGCGCATTCCCGCCTACACCAGTGCCTACGGTTTCCACGGCGTGCACGGTCGCGCACTGCCGCTGGCCACCGGGCTGACCGTGAGCCGGCCGGACCTGACCGTGATCGCCACCGGCGGCGACGGTGACGGCTTCTCCATCGGCGGCAACCACTTCATGCATGCCTGCCGCCGCAATGCCAACCTGGCCTACCTGGTTATGGATAACTCCGTCTATGGCATGACCAAGGGCCAGGCCTCACCAACCACCGAGTGCGACTGGACCGGCAGCAAGCTCTCGCCGCAGGGCACCGGGCAGCCGCCGCTGCAGCCACTGGAAATCGCTCTGGCCGCCGGCGCGCCATTCATTGCGCGCGCTTTTTCCAACAGCCCCAATGAGCTGGCGCGCATCATTGCCGAGGCGATCGAGTTCAAAGGCTTCGCCTTCGTCCAGATATTGAGTCCCTGCATTACATTCCGCCCGGAGCAACTGGGCTGGAAGAAGCGAGTACACGAGGGGTTCGAACCCACCGACGATCGCGCCGCCGCCTTCGCCGCCCTGGCCGGGGACGACGGTTTCACCACCGGCGTCCTCTACCGCGCGCCACGCCCAAGCTACCAGCCCGACCGCTACGAGTCAGTCGACATCGAGACCATCCAGAAACGCTTCGAGGTGCACTCATGAGCCCGCTTGAAAATCTCGGCAGCTTCCTTGCCCACGCCGTGGTGCTCGAGGACGAGGCTGCCACCCGCTACCGTGAACTGGCCGATGCCCTGGCCGTGCACAACAACCCGGAAGTCGAGGAGCTGTTCGGCAAGATGGCCGGCTACTCCGAAATGCACCGCGCCGAAGCGGTCGCCCATGCCGAACAGCATGCTGGGGGCCTGCCGAATCTCAAACCGTGGGAATTCGAGTGGCCAGGCGACGAAAGCCCGGAGAGCGGCCGGCTGGAATCCTCGCATTACCTGATGACGCCCTTCCACGCACTGGAACTGGCGCTGGAAGCGGAAGAAGGCGCCTTCTCGTTCTATAGCACCATCGCAAGCCAGACGCGTGACCCAGCCATACGCGAATTGGCCGAGGAATTTTCAGCCGAGGAAAAACAGCACGCCGAGGCACTGAAGAAGTGGATCGCCCAGTACCCCGAACCGCCCGAAAACTGGGATGACGACCTCGACCCACCGGTGTCGGTGGACTGAAACTATTTTCGTTCGATTCCGTAGGCAGCCGGCGGGATGGCTGGTGACCTTCCACAGAAATGATCAGCAATGATGTGGGCCGAACCACAGGCCATTGTCCAGCCCATGGGGCCATGCCCGGCGTTGACCACGACACCCGGTACACGTGTCGGCCCCAGCAACGGCACGCCGTCGGGGGTAACCGGACGCAATCCGGCCCATAGTTCGGCGCGCTCCGTCACCAGCTCATCGGCCAGTTCCGGCAACAACTCTCGCGCGCTGCTGAGCAGACTTTCTATTCGCCTCGGCGCAATCTTGCGCCGATGCCCGGCGAAATCGGCCAGACCTGCCACACGCAGTCCTCGCTCACCCAGCCGGAGCGTCACGAAACGGCTGGAAGTATCAAGCATCGGCAGCTTCGGCAAGGATTCGGGCCGATCAATTTCGAAGGTTGCGGAATAGCCCCGTACGGGATAGATCGGTAACCGGATACCCAGCCTATGTGCCAGGTGTCGCGATGCAGCGCCGGCCGCGATCACGCAAGCATCGGCCTCGATCTCACCCTCGTCGGTCTGGACCGAGTGAAAACGGCCGGAATGGGTCCGGATCGATCGGGCCGTCACACCAGAATGAAACTCGGCGCCGAGAAGTTCCGCCTGGTCCAC
>SKZJ01000178.1 GCA_007127425.1 Wenzhouxiangella sp. | reverse complement strand
TTGGTGGTCGAGCTTGAGGCGGCGGGGCTTCGACGCGGCAATGCCGGGCAAGTCGGGCGCTATTCCCGCAACGGCACTCAATTTGACCTCCACCTGCCGGGTTTCCGCTTCGCCGACGGTGCTCAGTCGGCCGAGCGGGTGCAACTCGATCTG
The DNA here is from genome assembly GCA_007127425.1 of Wenzhouxiangella sp. Lineage (GTDB taxonomy): Bacteria > Pseudomonadota > Gammaproteobacteria > Xanthomonadales > Wenzhouxiangellaceae > Wenzhouxiangella. The sequence continues at coordinate 3,672 of SKZJ01000178.1, read as the reverse complement.
TCCGGCGATCGGGTACGCCTGACCGGGGGCAATGGCAGCGCGCTGGTGCGCGTGCCGCCAGCCGAAATCGGCAGCCTGATGCCGCTTGACGACCGTGATCGGACCGTGGTCTCGCTGGCCGATTACCCGCCGCTGCTGGTGACCGGTGTGCAGGCCGTGGAAGATCGCCAGTTTCGACATCACCACGGTCTCGACCCGCGCGGCATGCTGCGGGCCGCGTGGATCAACCTGCGCCATGGGCGGGTCACCCAGGGCGGCAGTACGATCACGCAGCAACTGGTCAAGAACCTCTTTCTCACTCCGGATCGCAGCTTCGTGCGCAAGTTCAACGAGGCGGTGATGGCGCTCAGCCTGGAGCGGCGTTTCAGCAAGGGCGAGATTCTCGAGGCCTACCTCAACGAGATCTACCTGGGCCAGGACGGCGCCCATGCCATCCATGGTTTCGGTCGGGCCAGCGAGTACTACTTCGGTGTGCCGGTACAGTCGCTGGATGCCGCCCAGATCGCCCTGCTCGTGGCCATGGCGCGGGGAGCGTCGTGGTACCACCCGGTACGCAATCCAGAGCGGGCGCGTACACGGCGAGACCAGGTGCTGGGCATGTTTCGCGAAACCGGCCTCATCGACCAGGTCGCATACGATCGTTCCGTGGCCACGGAACTGGGCGTCAGTGCCGCTTCGGTGCGTCGCTCCAGTCGACACGCCGGCTTTATCGACCTGGTCCGTCGCCAGCTGCGGGCCGATTACCGGGATCGCGATCTGCGCGGTACCGGCCTGCGCATCTTCACCACTTTGTCGCCCTCGGCCCAGCGCCAGGCCGAGCGCGCCCTGCGCGACGGTCTGGCGAGGGTCGAGCGTGAAGCCGACGAACTGCAGGGGGCGATCATCCTGGCCGAGCCGGCGACCGGCGAGCTGCGTGCGCTGGTCGGCGATCGGCACAGCGGCCGTGCCGGCTTCAACCGGGCCCTTGACGCGCGTCGTTCGGTGGGTTCGGTGATCAAGCCCTTTCTTTACCTGCTGGCGCTGGCGGAACCCGAACGATTCACCCTGATCACGCCACTGGAAGACGAAGCGCTCAGCGTGCCGATTGCCGGGCACGACCCATGGCAGCCTCGCAATCATGACGGCAACAGCCACGGCATCGTGCCGCTGATGGAGGCGTTGGCGATGTCCTACAACCAGGCGACGGTGCGGTTGGGGCTGGAGATCGGCGTGGCGCCATTGCTCCGGTTGATGGAACAACTGGGCGTGGTGCCGGGCACCGATCCTCACCCCTCGGTGTTTCTCGGCTCGGTCAGCCTCACGCCGATGCAGGTGGCCCAGCTCTATCAGCCGCTGGCTGCGGAAGGCTACAGCACGACCCTGAAGGCGATCAGCGAAGTGGTCGATGCCGGGGGACGATCGATTGGACGCTATCCCATGAGGCTGCGGCCGATCCGCGATCGAGAGGCACTCTCATTGCTCGACTACGCCTTGCGCCATGCCATCACCGACGGGACCGGTCGCAGCCTGTCCGCCGTCATGGCCCATGACCCCGGTATTCGCGGCAAGACCGGCACGACCAACGACCGCCGGGACGCCTGGTTCGTGGGCTATACTCGCGACTGGCTGGGCGTGGTCTGGGTCGGTCGGGACGATCATGCCCCGGCCGGGATCGGCGGTGCCAGCAGTGCCCTGCCGGTGTGGGCCGACCTGTTTTCGTCGTTGCCGCTCAGGTCCTATAGTCCGGGGTGGCCGGAAGGTATCGAGTGGTACTGGATCGACTGGCCGGCCCCCTTGCTGGCGCGCGAGTCCTGCGAGGGTGCGATCGCGATTCCCTTTGCCGCCGGCAGCCAGCCGACCGAGCTGTCGCCGTGCATGAACGAAGGCACGCGCAGGCGACCGTTCCGCCGGCGATGAGGTCCGACAAACCGACGAGCGACAGCCCACTTGCCCCGTCACCCCGAACGCTGCACACTGAATCAATGAACAAGAGACCCTCGCAAGGCATGAGCAGATTCTGGCAAACCGTTTTCATATTGGCACTGGGTGTGGTGATGGCCGCGTGTGCCACGCAACCACCGGCTCCGGTCGAGGATCGCAGCGTGGCCGAGCAGGTGCGCGCACCGGCAGCCGAGCAGGCCAGTGGGCTGCAGGTCTATCCGCTCAGGAACCCGGCGGTGGCCGAATTGGCCGATGCCGCCCAGGTAGCCGAGAACGACGGTGATCTGGATCGTGCCACCATTTTGCTGGAGCGGGCCCTGAGGATCGAGCCGCGCGATCCGGAGTTGTTGCAGTACATGGCCGAAGTCCAGCTCGACAAGGGCGCCTGGGACCAGGCCGAGAACTATGCTTCGCGGTCATTCGACGTAGGTCCGCGAGTCGGCGAGCTTTGTCAGCGCAACTGGCGCACGATGGCCTTGGCCCGTGAGCGCCAGGGGCGTGACGACGCCGCACGCCGGGCCCGCGAGCGCCTGGCGCAATGCCAGGTCGAGGCACCGGAACGCTTCTAGATGTCCGGAGTTGCGGAGTCGACCGAGCGTTCGCTGGCTGAGGTCTTTGCCGACGACGGCCCGCTGGCCGACGCACTCCCCGCGTATCTCCCGCGTGAGGGGCAGCTTGAACTGGCCGGTGCCATCGACGAATGCCTGGCCTCGGGAACCGACCTGGTCGCCGAGGCCGCAACCGGCACGGGCAAAACCCTGGCCTACCTGGTGCCGGTGCTGATGCGCGGTGAGCGCGCCATCATTTCCACGGGTACCCTCAATCTCCAGGATCAACTCTTTGCCCGCGACCTGCCGATGACCCTGCGTGCCCTCGGGCTGGAGCGCAAGGTCGCGCTGCTGAAAGGGCGGGCCAACTACCTTTGCCTGCACCGGCTGGAGAAGCACCTCGACGACCCGGAACTGGCCGACGGCGCCGTCGGTGACGAGTTGCGCATGGTGCGGCGTTGGGCGCGCCACACCGTGTCCGGCGAGATCGCCGAACTCGACGAGATCGCTACCCGCTCTTCGGTCTGGCCGCTGGTGACGTCCACCCAGGACAACTGCCTGGGCGGTGAATGCGAGCACCTGGCCGATTGCCACCTGGTGCGGGCCAGGCGCCAGGCCCAGGAGGCCGACATCGTGGTGGTCAATCACCATCTGCTGTTTGCCGACATGGCGCTCAAGCAGACGGGCTTCGGCGAGGTGTTGCCGGGCGCCGGGGCGGTCGTGCTCGACGAGGCGCACCAGGTCCCGGACACCGCCATGCGTTTCTTCTCGCGCGGCATCAGCGCCTGGCAGGTTCGTGAACTGATCAACGACACGCTGCGCGCCGCCGGCCAGGCCAGCGGGGCATTGAAGCTGCTGATGGAGCCGGTGCAGGATCTGCGCACTGCACTCGATCAGGCGGTCAGCCGTTGTGTCGAATTGCCGGCGCGTGGTGAGTTCGGTGCCTTGTCGGCCTGCCTGTCCGAGTTTGCCACGTTGCGTCGCGCGCTGGATCGGCTGGTGAGAGCCCTGGACCCGTTGGCCGAACAGACCCGAGATCTCGGAAATGCCTGTCAGCGGGCCGCGGTGCTCGGCGAAGGGCTGGGCGACTTCCTGGAAGGCCGGGAGGGTTACGTGCGCTGGTTCGTCAACCGACGCGGCCGCTTCGGGCTGAATCTCACGCCGCTGGACGTGGCCGGCCCGCTCAAGGAGCTGCGTGAACGGG
>SKZJ01000206.1 GCA_007127425.1 Wenzhouxiangella sp. | reverse complement strand
TGATCCTTGCCGCACAGCTCGGCACACTGGCCCCGGTAGATGCCTTCTTCCTCGATATAGGTCCAGGCTTCGTTGATCATCCCGGGAATGGCGTCGCGCTTCCAGCCCAGGTCCGGCACCCACCAGGAGTGGATGACGTCGTCGGCGGTCAGCAGGAAGCGGATGCGCGTGTTGGTCGGCAGTACCAGGCGGTTGTCGACCTCGAGCAGGTAGTTGTCGACATCTCGCGGATTGATGCCGGAGCCGATCTGTCGGGCGCGGTTGCTCTCGCGGTCCATGGCCGAGTAGAAGCTGACGCCATCTTCGATGTAGTCGTACCTCCACAGCCACTGGTAGCCGGTAATCTTGACATTCATTTCGGCGCCGCCGGTATCTTCCATGTCGATCAGGACCGAAGTGGCCGGAATGGCAATGACGATGAGAATGAGGATCGGTATCGTCGTCCAGGCGATCTCGGCCTTGGTCGAATGGGTGAATCTTGCCGGTTCGTAGCCCTTCGACTTGCGGTGCACGACGACGGAGGTGAACATGGCAGTGAATACCAGGACGCCGATGACCGTCACGATGCCGAGTACGATGTTGTGGAGCTGGTAGACGTCCTGGCTGAAAGGCGTCACGCCCCGCGGCATGTTGTCGCCCACCGCAAGCAGGCCCCAGGTGACCACGGTAACTACCGCAAGCACCGCCAGCCCCACTATCAGTTCGTTGGTTCTTTTCATCCTCGATTCACCATGTCAATGTTCATTCACCGCTCCATGCCGAACGCGGCCGGAGATGTCTCTTGAGCTTTTCGGCCAGGTCAAGGCGTTCCTGCACAGGCAGGAAGGTGCCGATGTCCTGGCGGCGACCCTGACAGGTCAGCACGACCTGTCGCTCGCCCATCGGCTGCTCCTCGACCTTCACCCGTAACCAGGCGGCGGGCCATGTGCTCCGATGATGTCGGCGAGCATCGTAATGTTCGATGACCACGTCCCGGCGGCCAATCAGAATTCGTTCCCGAACCCAGTTGCCGCGCCAGGCCAGGCGCAAACACCAGCCTACCAATAGAAGGTGAATGATCGCCGCCAGCATGATGGGCCACATGCCCATGATCGTGATCGCCAGGGCCAGCGTCAGAACGACTGCGCTGATGCCCAGGAAAACCGCGGCCAATCGATCCAGCGTGATCGAGAGGTTCGAGCGGACTTCGATGACGGTCAGGTCATCATCGGCCTGGCTGTGGTGCACCTCGATCACGATGGCGGGACGGGCCCGATTTGATTTTGGACAATATTCTAGCGCAAGCGCTTGTCGCCGGGTAAGCCCAATTTGCAGTTTGCGGGGACTACCGGATGGACGGTCGGAGTGTTATCTCGCGCACATCAGCTCATGACAGCCCATGAGCCGCTTCGGTTACACTTGTGCGGTCATATTCCAGCACATTCAGCCGAGTCATTACCAATGAGTGAAATCGCCCCGAAATTCGTCATTCCGCAATCGCTGGAAGCCCAGGCGCTGCGCCAGGCGATGGACGACGCATGGCTGGTCGACGAGACCGAGCACGTGCGTTCTCTCCTCGACCAGGTCAAACTCGACCGGTCTCGGAGCGAAGTCGTTCGCGAACGCGCGCTGGACCTGGTGCGCCGGGTGCGCGAGCGCAGCCGCGATGCCGGTGTCATGGAAGCGTTCATGCGCGAGTATGACCTGTCATCGGAAGAGGGTGTGACGCTGATGTGCCTGGCCGAGGCCTTGCTGCGCATTCCCGACAACGATACGGCCGAGCAGCTGATCTCCGACAAGCTCTCCGATGCCGACTGGGAGTCGCACCTGGGCAAGAGCAGTTCGGTGTTTGTCAATGCCGGCACCTGGGGCCTGATGTTGACCGGCAAGATGGTCAGCGTCAGCGACTCGGCCCGCCGTGACCTGGGCTCGACCCTGGCAAAGATCGCCAACAAGTCCGGCGAGCCGGTGGTGCGCCTGGCCATCCGCCAGGCCATGCGCATCATGGGACACCAGTATGTGATGGGCCGCACGATCGGCAAGGCCATCGAGCGCTCGCACAAGAAGGAAAACCGCCGTTTCCGCTACTCCTTCGACATGCTCGGCGAGGCGGCGATGACCGCCGAGGATGCCGAGCGCTATCGCAAGTCGTATCACGAGGCCATCGAAACCATCGGGCGTTCGACCAGCGACGACAACATTTTTTCGGCACCGTCGATTTCGGTCAAGCTTTCGGCGCTGCACCCGCGCTACGAGTTCACCAAGCACGACCGGCTGATGGAAGAGCTGGTACCGGTGCTGCGTGACCTGGCCTGCCTGGCGCGCGAACACAATATTGCGCTGACCGTGGATGCCGAGGAGGCCGATCGCCTGGCCATCTCGCTGGATATTTTTGCCGAAGTGCTCAAGTCGCCCGAGTTGAAAGGCTGGGACGGCTTTGGACTGGCCCTGCAGGCGTATCAGAAGCGTGCCTGGGCAGTGATCGACTGGCTGGCCGAAAAGGCACGCGACAGCGGTCACCGAATTCCCATTCGCTTGGTCAAGGGCGCTTACTGGGACACCGAAATCAAGTTTGCCCAGGTCGAGGGCCTGGACGGCTACCCGGTGTTCACCCGCAAGATCAACACCGATCTGTCCTACATCGCCTGTGCGGGCAAGTTGTTGAATCTTAAGGGTGAGTTCTATCCCCAGTTCGCCACCCACAACGCCCATACCATCTCGGTGATCGCCGAGTTGGCCGGCGACAATCGCGAGTACGAATATCAGCGGCTCCATGGCATGGGTCAGCAGCTTTACGAGGAAGTATTCGACAACGACGCATTCAACGGCCAGTGCCGGGTCTATGCGCCGGTGGGCAATCACAAGGACCTGCTGCCGTACCTGGTTCGGCGCCTGCTGGAAAACGGCGCCAATACGTCCTTCGTCAACCGCATCGTCGATGAAAAGCTCCCGCCCGAAGAGGTGGTCGACGATCCCATCGCCGAAGTCGAGTCGCTGGAGACCATCCCGCACCAGAAGATTCCTCTGCCGGCCGATATCTACGGCAGCGGTCGTCGCAACAGCCGGGGTCTGAATTTCCCGCAGGAAAGCGTTCTCAACCTGCTCAAGGAAGAAATGGAAGCGGCCGATTCCGGAGAATGGCAGGCCCGGCCACTGGGCGAGAACGTGCCGGGTGACGGCCAGGCCCGGGATGCGCATTCACCCGCCGACCGGCGGCGTCTGATCGGGCAGGTCGCCTGGACCGATCCGGCTCACGCCGGCAAGGCCGTCGACACCGCTATGGCGGCGCAGGACGCCTGGGACCGGCAGGGCGCGGACCATCGGGCCGACATCCTCGACCGGGTCGCCGATCTTTACGAGGAACATTGTTCGGAACTGATGGCGATTTGTGCGCGTGAGGGGGGCAAGACCCTCCACGACGGCATTGCCGAAGTACGTGAGGCCGTCGATTTCCTGCGTTACTACGCCCTGCAGGCGCGAACGCACATGGCCGAACCGATGGTCATGCCGGGGCCGACCGGAGAGCACAACGAGCTCAGGTTGCACGGTCGCGGCGTATTTGTCTGCATCAGCCCGTGGAACTTCCCGCTGGCCATCTTTACCGGGCAGGTGAGCGCGGCGCTGGTTGCCGGCAATGCGGTCATTGCCAAACCGGCCGAGCAGACGCCCATCGTTGCCGCGCGGGCGGTGGAACTGATGCATGAGGCCGGTGTTCCGAAAGACGTGCTGCAATGCCTGCCCGGCGACGGACGCCTCGGCGCGGCGTTGACGAAAGACCAGCGCATCGCCGGTGTCGCCTTTACCGGCTCCACCGAAACAGCCCACATCATCAACCGGACGCTGGCCGAGCGGACCGGCTCGCTGGCCACCCTGATCGCCGAAACCGGTGGTCAGAACGCCATGATCGTCGATTCCTCCGCGCTGCCCGAGCAGGTGGTCGATGACGTCATCCAGTCGGCCTTTCACAGCGCCGGCCAGCGTTGTTCGGCACTACGCATTCTCTGTGTCCAGTCCGACGTGGCCGATCATGTCATTCGAATGCTGGCCGGCGCCATGCAACAGGTGCGAGTCGGTGATCCCGGCCTGCTGGATACGGATGTCGGCCCGGTCATCGACCAGGGCCAGCTCGACATGCTGCAAAGCCACGCCGAGCGCATGGATCGGGAAGCGAAGCTGATTGCGCGCGCGCCCTTGCCCGAAGGTCTGCCGGAGGGTCACTGGTTTGCGCCCTGCGCCTACGAGATCGAGAATATCGATCAGCTCGAGGGCGAGGTGTTCGGTCCCGTGCTACACGTCGTTCGCTACCGGTCGCGCGACCTGGACCGCCTGATCGATCAGATCAACGGCACCGGCTACGGATTGACCGCCGGCGTGCACAGCCGTATCGACCGGGCCCAGCAGTACATCGCCCATCGCCTGCGGGTCGGCAACAGCTACGTCAATCGCAACATGACCGGTGCTGTGGTCGGCGTGCAGCCCTTCGGCGGCGAAGGGTTGTCGGGAACCGGTCCCAAGGCCGGCGGTCCACACTACATACTGCGTTTTTGTACCGAGCGCACGTTGACCGTAAACACTGCGGCAGTGGGGGGGAATGCCTCATTGCTGGCATTGTCAGACTGAAATCAGGTGAATAGCCGAGAGGGTCAACGAAAACGGTGAGTGCCACTCAAATTTTGAATATCCCAATGTCCTCGTGGAGACAACAGCGGGCGCCGAACCTGAAGGCGCGCTGACCATGTACGAGAAATACTTCGATCTCGACGAACGCCCGTTTTCGATCACGCCGAATCCGCGTTTCGTCTATCTGAGTCAGCGTCATCGCGATGCGCTGGCTCACCTGCTCTACGGCGTGGGGCAGGGCGGCAGCGGGGGGTTCGTGCAGTTGACTGGTGAAGTCGGCACCGGCAAGACCACCCTGTGCCGCGTCGTGCTCGAGCAGATTCCAGAAAACACCCGTATCGCATTGATTTTGAACCCCATGCTTAGTCCGGCTGAGCTGCTCCGGGCTGTTTGTGTGGAACTGGAGATCGACCTCGAAGGCACCGACGGCAGCCTGCAGCAAATCCAGGATCGACTCAACCGTTACCTGCTCGAGCGGCATGCCGCCGGCGAGAAGGTGGTGCTGATCATCGACGAGGCGCAGAACATGAACCGGGATGCGCTGGAGCAGATCCGGTTGCTGACCAATCTCGAGACCTCGACCGACAAGCTGCTGCAGATCATCCTGATCGGTCAACCGGAACTGCGCGAGCTGCTCGCCCGCGCCGAACTGAGACAGTTGGCGCAACGCATCACGGCGCGCTACCACCTCGACCCACTCAATCGCGAGGAGACCGAACATTACATTCGCCATCGCCTCCAGATTGCTGGTGCAGAGCGCTGCCCGTTTACTGGGGATGGCCTGCGCGCCGTCTACGAAACATCCGAAGGCGTGCCAAGGCTGATCAACATCATCGCCGATCGGGCATTGATGGCCGGCTACGCCCGTGAAGTGGATCGAATCCGTTCGGGACTGGTTCGAGCCGCTGCCCGTGAGGTCGCCGGCGAGGAACAGGAGATTTCAGGTGGCTGGTTGCGAGGTGCGGTTGCGGCCGTGGCCGTGGCCGTCATACTGGCCGGCAGCGGTGCACTTGGATGGGCCATTCTGCACGAGCGTGAACCGGCCGAGGACCACAGCCGTGCCGCCTGGCAGCAGATGCTGTCCGAACTGGGTTCCGATTCAGCGTGGTCGGAGATCGCGGCACTCTGGCCGGGCCTGGGCCGTGCAGAGATCGCCGATTCCTGTACCGGTGGCGACGAGGACGATATCGCCTGCCTGAACCTGCGCGGCAGCTGGAACTACATTGTCAGCATCGGTCTGCCGGTGGTGCTCGAGCTAAGCCAGCCCGTGGGCGCCCGGGTCTTGATGGCGGGCATGGAAGGTGACAACGTGATGCTGCGCTACCAGGGCCAGGACTACCGCGTGCCATTGCGCCATCTCGACCGCCGCTGGTTGGGAGATTTCCATGTCGTGTGGCCCGATGATGGCCGCATTCTCAGACTCGGTGACAGAAGTGCCGATGTCGTTCGGATGAAGGAGCTGGCTGCCGGCGTCGACATGCCGGCGTGGGCGGGCGGAACCGACGACCATTATGATGAGGACTTTCGCCGCTGGGTGGCCGAATTCCAGCGGCGGCATGGCCTGATGGACGACGGCCTGATCGGTCCGGCCACGCGCTTGTTCCTGAAAGCACCGCACGATGATGCCCCGTCTCTGCTCATGAATCTCAACGGAGATTGACCCTTGTCATTCATTCTCGATGCCCTGCGCAAGTCTGAAGCGCGCCGCAAAAAGGGAGAGGTGCCCGGTCTCGACTCCGGTCCCGGGCCTGCCGAGGTGCGTTCCCGGCGGCGTTTCCCGGCCTGGATCCTGCTTGCCGTACCGCTTTGCCTGGTGATGGTTGGCGCCGGCGTTTTCCTGTTGCGGCCCGAGTGGATGCCCCAGGGCCTGGTCGATGGTAGTGCGCCCGATCCGTCGCCGGCGCCTGAAGCCACTGTTGTCCCCGAACCTGTCGACGACGAATCTTTGGACCCGCCGGCAGACGAGCGGAGGATCGCGCAGGTCGAGCCGATTGAAGAGGTTTCTACCGAGGTCGCTGGAGATACGGCTGCCGATGATGAGGAGGCCGCCACGGATGAGCAGGAGCAGGCGGCCGCGGTCGATCGGCGCCGTGCAGTGCAGCCCGCTACGGGTCAGACGGTAACCCGTGCGGCGCCGGAGCGAGAGCGGGTGGTGACCGATCAGGATGAGGCAATGGCTGAAATCGAACGTCGAGTGGCGGAAACCCGACGCCGTCAGGAAGAGGCGGACGCCGACCGGCGCGCTCGGGAGCGACCGGTGGCGGACCGCGAACGCGAACAACGCCGGCGGACGGAAGCCTCTCCCGAGGTGACCGATGAGCCATCGGAAACGGCGGTACAACCGGAGTGGCGCACGCAGACGGCCGAATATGTGCGTGCCTGGGAGTTGCCGCTGTCGGTCAGGCGTGACCTGCCCGAGCTCAGGCTCAGTATCCACGTGTTCTCGGCCGAGGAAGGTGGGCGTTTCGTCCTGATCAACGGTGAGCGCTACGTGCCCGGCGACCGCTTGAGCGGCGGCGCGCGGCTGGTCGATATTCGCCGTGAGGGCGCCATCGTCGATTTTCGCGAGCACCGTTTCCTGCTCGAACCGTGATCGTCGAGCGCATTTCTTCGACGTCACGGCGGGAAGCGCTGTGGCCCTGGATGCTGGTACTGCTTGGAATCGTCTGCCTGTCGATGAAGGCCGGCTATGCCCTGCTCGAACCTCGTATGGCGGAGGGCTGGCTGCATTTCTGGGGATTCGTGCCCGCCGAGGTCAACAGAATCCTGACCGGACCGCCGGCGGCCTGGCTGGATCAGCACCTTCTGGGCCTGGTCACGGCCCTTTTCGTACATGCTGAGTGGCTGCACCTGGTCGGCAACCTGGCTTACCTGTGGGTGTTCGGGGTGGCCGTGGAGCGGGCCATCGGCCACTGGCGCTTTTTCCTCTGTTTCCTGGTGCTCGGTAGCCTGGCCAACCTGGCCGTGGCCTGGCAGATGGGCGATGCGGCCATGCCGGTGATCGGTGCCAGTGGCGGTGTTTCGGCCATCATCGGCATCTACCTCGGCCTGTTTCCCAACCGCCGAATGGGGCTGTGGATCCCGCTGGGAATCTTCCTGCAGTTCGCGCGTGTGCCGGCGCTGCTGGTGATCGGTTCCTGGTTCATACTGCAGTTGCTCTACAGCGCATTCGGCCCCATGTCCGGGGCCGTGGCCTGGTGGTCACACGTGGCCGGTTTCCTCGGCGGCCTGGCCGTGGCCCTGGCCCTGCGCCTGATCACCGGCCCCGCCATATCGGCATTTCACGACGACTGAATCGGGCAGAATGACATGTACAAGATTTCCTTTCTCAACCAGGGCAAGGTCTACGAGCTTTTCGCCCGGCAGGTTTGCGGCAGCGATTTGTCTTACGGCTTTATCGAGGTTTCCGAACTCGTCTTCGACGGCGATGGTTCGGTGGTGATCGATCCCACCGAGGAACGCATGCGGGAGGAATTTGCCGACGTCGAGGTGCTGCACATTCCCATGCATTCGGTCATCCGGATCGAACAGGTCAAGAAACGGGGAACCTGCGTCATTCGCGATTCAAAGACCGGCGAGAAAGTGACGCAGTTGCCGGTCGACGGCCCGCGCCGCAAGCGCTAGTCTGGTCGTGGTGCGGGTGCTGTGCTATGGTTCCCCGCTGTTGCAAGGAGGAGTGCACCATGACCCACAATCTCGCACGGCTTCTCGTCGGCCCGGCCCTGCTGTCGATGGCTGTCACCGTCTCGGCCGGACCCGATGAGTCGAATTCCCGCGAGGCCTTCTGGAACCAGTTGTCCGAACTCTGCGGCAATGCTTTCGCCGGTGAAATGACCGGGTTCAGTCGCCCGTCCGACGACGGCTGGCTCGACCGGGAGGTGGTCATGCACGTGCGCGAATGCAGCGACGAGGAAATCCGCATTCCCTTGCACGTGGGCGAGAACCGCTCACGAACCTGGATCATCAGCCGTACGAACGATGGCTTCCGGCTCAAGCATGACCATCGCCACGCCGACGGCACGGAAGACGACGTGACCTGGTATGGCGGTCATACCACCGACCCGGGACGAGCCTGGCGACAGACCTTTCCGGTCGACGACTTTTCGAAAGCGCTGTTTCTCGCCAACGGACTGGAGGTTTCGGTGGGCAATTTCTGGTCCATGGAAGTCCACCCCGGTGAGAAATTTGCATACGAACTGGTCCGTCCGGGCCGGGTCTTCCGGGCCGAGTTCGACCTGACCACCCCCGTTGAAGCGCCACCGGTGCCGTGGGGACATGAATAACAGCCTGCCACATCGCAGGCGTGATCTGACACTTCGGGGAATCTGACTAGACATGAGCCAGCACAATAACGAGGGGCAGGGAGCCTCACCCAATCCTGATCTTCACAAGGTTCTGCCGGGCGAGCGCACAATGCTCGAGCGTGCGCTGAACTTCATCGAAGTGGTCGGCAACAAGCTGCCCGACCCGGCGGTGCTGTTCTTCCTCCTGATGATCGTCGTCTGGGTGCTATCCGCCTTGCTTGCGCCGGTACAGTTCGCCGCCGAGCATCCCAGTACCGGCGATCCCATTCGCGTCGTCAACCAGTTGGCCGGCGACGAGATGGCCCAATTCCTGGTCAACATGGTGCATGTGTTCGTCAACTTCGCACCGCTGGGGATCGTGCTGGTCGCCCTGCTGGGCGTGGGCGTGGCCGAACATACCGGCTTCATCAATGCCGGCCTGAGGAAGATGCTGGGGTGGACGTCGCTCAGGTTGCTCACGCCGATGCTGATCCTGGTCGCCATCATCAGTCATACGGCAGCCGATGCGGGGTACGTGGTGGTGATACCACTCGGGGCCGTCATCTTCTATGCAGCAGGCCGGCATCCGCTGGCCGGCATTGCAGCGGCTTTCGCCGGGGTATCGGGCGGGTTCTCCGCCAACTTCATTCCCTCGGCCATCGATCCGATGCTGGCCGGCATCACCGAGGCGGCCGGGCAGGTGGTCGATCCCACCCTGTACGTCAACCCGTTGGCCAACTGGTTCTTCATGGCTGCTTCGAGCCTGGTGGTGATCGCCGTGGGCTGGTGGTTGACCGACAAGATCATCGAGCCGCGCCTGATCAAGGACACACCGGTCGACGGCGACATGTCGGACATGCCCACCATGGAGCCGCTCTCCGGAAAGGAATCGCGCGGCCTGTTCTGGGCCACGATGAGCATCGTTATCGCCATTATCCTGTTGACCCTTGCCGTGCTGGTTCCTGATTCACCCCTGCGTGACCCCGATCCGGCGCTGGCCTTCCATGAGTCGATTACCTCGTTCGGCGCCCCGTTGATGCGTTCCATTGTGCCGCTGATCTTCATCCTGTTCCTGATCCCCGGCATCGTCTACGGTTACGCGGCGGGCACAATCAGCGGGCACAGAGACATCATTACCGGGATGTCCAAAGCCATGGAATCGATGGGCTACTACATCGTCATGGCGTTCTTCGCGGCACAATTTATCGCTGCGTTCTCACATTCCAACCTCGGCATTCTGGTTGCGGTCAACGGTGCCGAGTGGCTCGGGGAAATGGGGCTTCCGGCGCAGCTGACCATCGTCGGCATCGTCGCATTGAGCTGGGTGGTCAACCTGTTCGTCGGCTCGGCCTCGGCCAAGTGGCTGATCATCGCGCCGATCTTCGTGCCGATGCTGATGCAGTTGGGTATTTCGCCGGAGCTGACGCAGGCGGCCTATCGCGTGGGTGACTCGACCTCCAACATCATCACCCCGTTGCTGCCGTACTTCCCGCTGATCGTGGTGTTCTGCAAGCGCTACTTCACCGGAGCGGGTATCGGCACCCTGATCTCGATGATGCTGCCCTATGCCGTGGCACTGTCGATCATCTGGACGGCCTTCCTGCTGCTTTACTGGTTCATCGGCTTGCCGCTGGGCCTGCAGGCGTCCTACACCTACCCGGGCTGATCGGGTTAAAGAACGCCTGATGTCCCATCGCACTTCGGCCGGACTTCGGCCGGAGTTGCGCCCCCGGCAGGACCGGTCAATCCGGGTCAGGGGAGTACGGCGGCAGGTCGCAGATCGTCATCTCCAGAGCTTTTCGGCCGGTCGAGCAACTGGCGGATGGAGACCAGTTCGATGCCCCTTGCCGCCAATTCCGGCACGGCTTGCTCAAGAAACTCGATCGTTTCCCTGTGGGGATGGCCGATGGCAATGGCAAAGCCGCGCCGCCTGGCCTGTTCAATCAGGTTCTTCCAGGCGGCTTCGATGGCCTCGGATGAGAGATCGTTATCGAGAAACACATTGCGCCGCGCCGTGGCCAGGCCGGCAGCTCTCGCCTTTTGTTCGAGCCGCGACTGCGCGGTCGTGCGGCTGTCGAGCACGAAGAGCTCGATGCCGTGCAGGCGCTCAAGCAGGTTGATACTGGTCACCAGGCGTCGCACGGCCTCGTGGTCGGCGGTGAAACGACTGCCCTGGTGGTTGTTGATGCCGATGGCCTGATCGACGCGTTCGGCAGCCCAGCGCAGATGGGATGCCATGCGTAACGGTGACCATTCCGGTTCCACGCACGTCGCCTCGAATTGACAGTCGTCGTGGCGGACGGCCGACAGCGGCAGGTGAATCAGGACGTCGCGCTGCTGGCGGGCGGCCTGCCGTGAAAGGTACGGGGCGAGCGGTGCATCGGGAATGATGGCGACAGCAATACTTGGATCCAGCGACAGTACATCGCGGTCATTGATTGCGAGATAGCCGAGGTCGTCGATGACGATGGCAATTCTCGGCTTGTCGGCAATGGCGCAGGACAGCCATGCCGCCGAGACTAGTACTATCGTGATTCGAACAAGCCCCCGGATCACCCCCATGACATCGCCCTCAGTGCACTTGCATGCGGCTGATGCTGGCCAGGACCCGCAACGCGTCGGCAAGCATCGGATCGCTGCGGGAGAGTTCGTCGAGTTCATCGACTTCAATACCCGAACCCGGCAGGTGACCAGCCGTATCGACCTCGCGCTGCCGGCGGTCGCCGGTATCGGCCTTTCGCCCGTCAGTGGCGGAGCTGAGCACATCCGGACGGACACCACGGGCCTGGATGCGGTCACCGGCCGGCGTGTAGTAGAGGGCCGTGGTCAGTCGGATCGCCGATCCGTTACGCAGCGGCCAGACGGTCTGGACCGAGCCCTTGCCGTATGTGGGTTCGCCGACCAGCATGGCCCGGCCATGATCGCGCAGTGCCGCGGCCAGGATCTCGGAGGCCGAGGCCGAGCCGCGGTCGATGAGCACGACCATGGGAACGCCGACCAGCCGTTCCCCGGGTCCGGTACGGTATTCGGCTGGTTGCGTCAGTCCGCGGCCCTCGGCGGTGACGACAAGCCTGGCAGAGAGAAAGAGATCGGCGACCGTGATGGCCGACTGCAACATGCCGCCAGGGTTGTCACGCAGGTCGAGCAGCAACCCCGATGTTGCCTGTTCGTCGCTCTCAAGATTCGATACCAGGCGCTCGAGTTCCTCTCGGGTGGTTTGCTGAAACCGATGGATGCGAACGTGCTGGAAGCCATTGCCCAGCGCCGCGATGCTTACGCTCTCGCGTTCGATCAGCTCGCGCATGAGGGTCATGGCCAGCACGTCGGTCCGATTATCCCGTCGAATGCGGATGGTGATCTCGGTACCCGCCGGACCGCGCATCATGCCGCCGGCCTGTTCGATGTTGTAGGCATCGAGCTCGAGATCGTCGATACCGACGATGCGATCACCCGCCTCGATGCCGGCCGCGGCCGCCGGCGTGTCCGCGAACACGGAAACCACAAGCAAGTGGTCATCGTAGGAGCCGACCTCGATGCCCAGCCCACCGTAGCGCCCGACGGTCTGTTCTTCCAGGGCGTGAAACTCATCGGCACTCAACCATCGCGAATGCGGGTCGAGCCCGTCGAGCATGCCGCGCAATGCGGCCTCGAACAGCTGCCGGTCGTCGACATCCTCGACGTACTGGTCACGTATGAAGCCCCATGCATCGGTGAATGCACGCAGATCCTCGAAGCTGATACCAGCGTCGGGCCGGGAGTCGGCGTGTGCTGAAAAGGCCAGCGCCAAACACACACATACACAAACAACACTGGTTTGCTTCATGGGGCTTTCCCGCCTGCGCAACGCATACCTCAAGTAACGACCACTATCTTCAGCCCGACCGGCTCAACGGTCAACCCAGCCAACGGGGTCGAGCGGCCGGCCTTCCCGGCGCAGTTCAAAGTATATTCCGGGTTCGCTGGCGCCGCCGCTGTTACCCACCGTCGCCACCGTCTCACCCGGATTGACCCAGTCGCCGACGTCGCGCAGCAGCGACTCGTTGTGGGCATAGAGGCTCATGAAGCCGTCGCCGTGGTCGATGATCAGGAGCAGGCCGTAGCCGCGCAACCAGTCGGCATAGGCGATTCGACCGTGCGCAATGGCCCGAACCGGTGTACCAGCCTCGGCCCGGATCAGCCATCCGCTCCACTGCATGTCGCCACCACGGCGGTCGCCGAAGCTGCGCACCACCGGTCCTTCGACTGGGACCGGCAGTTCACCACGCAGATCGGCGAATGGGGCGACTTCGAAATCCGGGGGTACATCGTGCAGCGCCGTGGCCAGTTCCTCGAGCAGCCGGCTCAGTTCGGCGGCGTCCTCCTCGAGATCTGCGATGCGTTCACGGTCGTCGCGAATGCGACTCTCCAACTGCACGAGTGCGGCCTCGCGCTCGCTTTGCGCCTGTTCGAGTTCGGCCAGCTCGTTTTCCTGGCGGTCGAGCAGTTGTCTTTGCTGTCGATGCTGGTGGTCCAGGTCACGTCCCGTCCGGGCCAGTGCTTCGAGCGACTCGTTGAGACGTTCCATCGCCTCAAGTCGTGCGCGCGACAGGTAGCCGTGGTAGGCCAGTTGCCTGGACAGGCGCCGGGGATCGTCCTGGTTGAGCAGCATCTTGAGACGTGAACCACTGCCATGGCGGTAGGCGACCGCCAGTTGCCTGGCCAGTGACTGGGCATGTTCCCCGGCTTGTGATTCGAGCGCGTCACGGCGCTGTTCAAGCTCATCGATCGCATCGCGGGTCTGTGCCAGTGTCGTGGCCGTGGTGCGGATGCTGCGGCGCGCCGACGAGAC
>SKZJ01000302.1 GCA_007127425.1 Wenzhouxiangella sp. | reverse complement strand
GGTGCCAACGGATACCGGCGCAGGTGCGCGGCGACCAGGTCGCGCAGGATCTCCGGACGATTGGAGTGGACAATCGCCAGGCCCTGCCCCGGCGCCGCCGTTGCCGTGTTTTCCGTCATCAAATCCCCAAATGAGTCAAATCGTTCGTTTGTTGCCTTGCATTGGCAACGGAATGCCGCTTCTCCCCCATCGAGTATAGAGGCTTCATGAAAATCAGGGGCGGCACTTGGCCGCCCCTGCTCCCACTGCGCCGCGTCCCCTATCCCCGAACGCGGTCAATCACGCCAGCCCGGATGCAGTTTCTCCGATCGCGACGACAACTGATGTCGCCGGTATTGGCGATAGCCGAGGGGTAAAGGAACCTCTGAACAACTCTGCACGGGCGCGACAGCGCAGGTAACGGAGATGGGGCGGTTTCGCGTAGCGAAGAAGCCCTATCGTAGTGCCGTCAAGCGCGTACACGGTCTGCGGCTTTTGCGGCAGAAACGCGCACCGTGCAGAGTTGCTCAGAGGTTCCTTAATGCAGGGGCCACTGCAACCAGAACTGAACAACCCACCAGGTCACGATAATCAACTGTGCTGCAAAGAACGTAAAGCGTACATTGACCGCCAAATTGCCGGCCGACACCAGGTGGACACCCGATTGAGCCACTCGCGCCGCCAGTACCCATAGTGCCAGCGAGTCGGTTACCGAAGTCTGTCCAGTCACCAGGGCCAGCAGCAGCGGACCGGCGATGATGGGGAAGCTCTCGTAGCAGTTGGCATGGGCGCGCGCCAGGCGATGAGCGAACGGCGACACATCCTTGCCGTCCGGACTGAAGGTGCTTGACTCTTTTCGTCCGCTCATGACCATGTACGAGCGCAACACCTCGTTGGTAATGATCAGTGCCAATGTCCAGGTGATGTATCCAAGCAGGGCAAATGCTGATGCACTCATTTCTTTCCTCCCAAGGGCGTCATGGCCAGCGCCGCCAACGCACTGCGTTTGAGCCAATTCTGACGGATTTCACAGGCAAATTCATCTGCCTTTTCACGCCGTAGTGTTGGGACGCGTACGGGCGTCCTGCCAGCACCTCTCATAATTTGGCCAGGACTTCGGGATGCAGCCGGTCAGGGCCTCTGGTTGCATCCGGTTTGATTGGGCCTCGCGATCAGAAGGTAGCGCTGTGAAGAACATCGGGTTAACTGATTTTCAGCGAAGAGAGATTGAGGCGCTTCCCAATGCCGATGAATACATCGTTCATGGGCTACTGGATCCCAGTATTTCCATTTCCGGTCGGTATATGTTCATGGAATTACTCGACAAAGCCAGAAAGGAGCTGGCGCAACTCCAGTTTCCGACGAACGAAGGCTTGCTCGAGGAGCGACGCGGCCGTCAGGAGGTGGTGATGCAGTCGCCTCTGAGTGTCGGCCTGTCGGCCGGGAAGTGGTGTTCCTACGCCGCTGCCCCGGATCTGCCCGGCGACCAGCGGGAGGAAGACGGCGGCTCGCTCATCTTCAGCAGTGATCCACTGGAAGATGCCATGGAAATCGCCGGACGGCCGGTAGTCGAGCTTGAGCTGTCGGTCGACAAACCACAAGCCATGATCGCTGTGCGTTTGTCTGATGTTGGTCCGGCCGGCAAGGCCACCGGCGTGACTTACGGGCTGCTCAACCTGACGCATCGGGACGGCGACGCCGAACCCTCGCCCCTCGAACCTCACAAGCGCTACCGGGTGCGCGTCGCGTTGAACGGTATCGCACAGCACTTTCCCGCGGGAAACGTGGTCCGCGTATCTATCGCCACATCCTACTGGCCGGTCGCCTGGGCACCGCCCGAACCGGTGAACCTGACCGTATACCCATCCCAATCAGCGCTGATCCTGCCCATTCGCGATCCCCGGCCGGAAGACGACGACCTCCGGCCGTTCGAGGAGCCCGTGGTTGGCGAGTCGGCGGGGATCATCCACACCGCAAAAGGAGAACACAACTGGGTGCTGCACAAGGATCTGGCTGAGAACAGATCCACCTTGACGGTGACCTATGACAAGGGCAGCTTCCTGATACCCGAGACTGGCACCGAATTCTCTCGCTACCCCCGGGAATGGTACAGCTTCCGTGAGGACGACTTTGCCTCGGTTCGCGGCGAAACCCAAACCAGGTGGGCGTTGCAGCGCGACCAGGAATGGGATGTCGAGGTAGAAACCTTCACTATCCTGACCTGTACTGAAACAACGTTTCATGTACACGCCCAGTTGGATGCCTACGAGGGAGACCATCGGATCTACTCGAGGAACTGGGAGAAGACACTACCCAGGGACCATCTTTGAGGTTCCGATAGCGCGAGCCCCCTCCGTCGTCTCCTGGCGCACAGCAAGGCCATTAATGCCGAGCTTGAATCAAAAACCAAGGCGCAACTTCATGAATTGGCGCAGTCGATGGACCCGGGCGGACCGAGCATAATATTCAGAGCGAAACTGATCGGTGCCATGCGAAATCATCGATGAGAATCGAGCACAGTCAGTTAAGTCGGTTAACGCACAGATTCTGAAGCACAGCCGTGAAAAACTGAGGCTGACAACACGTTAATCGCAACGTGGTAGCTCAGGAGTGCGTTATGACACCATCGAACTCAGACCCCAATGGCCGCAACCAAGGCAGCATGCCCGGTAGTGCGGGTAACGGGACAACGAAACAGAAAATAGAAGAAGACGCCCGGGATGCCAAGCGTGAAGCCAGTCCCCAGGCGCGCGAGCAGGCCGAAGCCGGCAAGCACCGGCTCGCCGATGAGGCGGACACCCTGTCGGATGCCATCGATGCAGCGGCATCACAACTCGACGATGACGACCGCGAAGGCCTGGCGCGCTATGCGCGCGAGTTGAGCAGTAACCTCGCCAATGCCGCCGCACAGCTCGAAGACCGCAGCGTTGATGAGCTGGCAAATGATGCCAAGCGCCTGGCGCGGAACAACCCCGCACTATTCATGCTCGGCAGCATAGCGGTCGGCTTTGGCTTGTCCCGGTTTTTCAAGGCGAGCTCGGATCGCGACCATCGCCCCGATACAAACGCATACCGGACCGATGCTTACCGGACCGGCGCCGACCGGGAGGATGACATTTTCCGGGCAGGTGACGCCCCGCCAGGCTCCCCGTTGCAACAGCGCGACCGGGACAGGATGCAAACGAACACGACTGTCCCTCACAACGGTGACGGGAGGAACATGCCATGAACCAGGAAACCAGGACCCCACCGGTTAGAACGGCGCCAACGGCGAGCCGCGAACACGGCCGCGAATACGGTGCTGAATCGATTACCGGCCTGATTCGCAACCTAGCCACGGACGTGTCCACATTGTTCGGAAAGGAGATGGCGCTGGCGAAATCCGAAGTCCGGGAATCCGTCTCGGAGGTGAAAACGGCAGTCGGCGCCATTGCGACCGGCGCAGCCATCGCCATGGCTGGGCTCGTAATCCTGCTCCTAAGCGGAGTATATGGTCTCAGCAACGTCGTGGACCCGTGGCTCGCAGCGCTGATCGTGGGCGCGGCAGCGCTTCTGGTCGGCTTCCTCATGGTCAATGCGGCCAAGAAGAAAATGAGCGAAAGCGGAATCGTGCCTGAACGAATGGTGGCATCCGCAAAGAAAGATAAAGAGACTTTTGAGAGGTCAATCCAATGAGCAAAGCTACCCGCAGCGATGATTTCCGCGCCGACGATCGACATAACGGAAAGATGAGCCCGGAGCGTATGGAGCGCGAAGTCGACGAGGCACGCGAACGAGTCGGCAGAACCTTGAGCGAGCTGTCCGATCGGCTTTCACCCGGCGAACTCCTCGACCAGGCGGTCAGCATGGCCCGAGAACACGGCGGGGAGTTTGGCCGTAACCTGGGCACCCAGGTGAAAAACAACCCGATGCCGATGATACTGACCAGTATCGGCATCTCCTGGATGATGATGTCCTCCGGAAAGAATCCCTCAAGACGCACGGCAAACGCTTACGAGATGAATGCCGACAAGGATGGCGGCAAGTTCATGGATTCGCTTGGCGACGCCGCCGAAAAAACGCGTGACAAGGCCGCCGCAATGGGCGATCGCATGCACGATGCAAGCGAGAACGTCAAGGACTCGGCACAGAACGTCCGGGAGAGCCTGGTGCAGTTCTATCGCGACCAACCGCTGATTGCGGGAAGCCTCGGCATTGCCATCGGCGCCGCCCTGGGTGCGCTGGTACCGCCGACCGAGATGGAAGACGAGATGCTCGGCGAAGCGAGTGACAACAGCGTCGATGCTGCAAAAGCCAAGGCCACAAGCAAGTACGATGACCTTCGCGAGTCGGCGCGGTTGGATTAGCACCGTCTGCCCCTGCCATTGGGAACGCGCCCCCCGACCGATCAACTGGGGCCCGCCACGCGGGCCCTTTGGGGCACAGGGCGGCGAATTCAGAGCTCATTATGGAGTTCCAGGTTTATGAAGCTCGGGCAACCCTGGATACTACCTTCTTGGCTTCATACATGGCCTGATCAGCGGCTTTTAGCAATTCGACAGGAGTGGTTGCATCTTCGAGGTAGCATGAGATTCCAATACTGGCGGAAACATGAATTGACCTTTCCGCGATTCCAAACGGCATGACCACCGCATCAATAATGGATTGAGCCACGAGTTCGGCATCCTTGGGCTCATTAATGCCGGTGAGGATCACGGTGAACTCGTCGCCACCCAAACGAGCCACAGTGTCTTCCTCCCGGACACAATCAACAAGTCGATCAGCTACGGTACGCAATAGCTGGTCGCCCGCTTCATGACCGAACGAATCGTTGACTTCCTTGAAGCCGTCAAGATCCATGAAAAGTACGGAAAGAGACAGGTCATTGCGTTTTGCATGTTTGACCTCCTGTTCCAGGCGATCCATGAAAAGACGTCGATTCGGAAGCCCGGTCAGGTCGTCATGGTGGGCGCTGTGCCACACCTTTCTTTCGGCAATCGTCTGCTGGGTAATATCCCGGGAAACGCAGACTGTCGCTTCGAGCTGCTGCTGCTCGTCCCGCACGGGCGCAAGGGTGAACTCGAATCTTCGATCCTGCCCGGAAGCATGCGTGTGAAAGAACTTGCCTCGGTAGGTGGACTGACCAGCAATCACTTTTTCGAGGTTGCGCTTGAAATCCGAAGTAAATTCGCATCCGAGATCAAAGATGGATCGCCCCCTCATTGTATCGAGATCCAGGTTGAACTGTTCAGTGGTGGCCTTGTTCGCAAAACAGAACCTGCCCTTGTCATCCAGCACAAAAATCGGATCGGCCGAGGCGGCCAAAACGGCACCGAACAGCCGGGTGTCCTTCTCGTTCAGACGACTATACTCCGCCATGGATTCGGCGACGGCCTGGTCTATTGCTTCATGGAAGCGGGTGAGGTCTTCAAGCAGCTCGTCGGAAAGCTCTGGTTGAGCATTCATCCAGTGTGACTGCACGCTTGCCCGCAGGGCGCGAAACTCGGATATGACTTCAAAAATACTGAAACCGGTATCATGTCGTTCGCCACCATGCGCTACTGCCGGGGATGGCGGCCAATCCGTTTTCGGGCCATGAGCATTCGATTTGGCCACCCGTTCGGTTTCACTAAGTGGTGCATCGAGGTCGTCGGCAATTTCCAGGAGCACTTCCCTGACGTGGTCTCGCAGCCCGGTCTCGTCCAGGTGCTCGGCATTGAGCAGGGTGCTGGCAAACTCTTCCCAGTTCTGCAGAATCGGCCCCATTTCTGCGCGAATAAAATCAGGCAACCGCACTGATCGCAAGTTCATCTCTGATTCCTCGAAACGACGTTGATTAAGACACTACCCCTGTACAAAAGGCTGTCTGTGCGCTCGGTCACATAAGCATTTGGTGCGTCTCGGGAGCCCTTCTGTTCGGACCTTAAGTGCACATTAAGGTCTCATAAAACCAGGGTGAAATGGGGCGAATTGACCATGCTATGTGGGGTAACGCATATACCGTTTGCTGCCTGCCTCATAGAGTTCACCTTCGACTCCAAGTCAAGAAAATCGACCTGTGCGCAGAATCTGCAGGAGACCTGGCCAACCATCCGCCACGGATCGTCTTCAAGCTCATACAAAACCGCTATCGACGGGAGATTTTTCCATGCCTACAGAATCTCGGGCGTTATCGCGAGTTGATGGACCAAACAACCAGCTTCTCGGATCCCTGGACCCCGATGTTTACCGGCGGCTGGCGTCCCAACTCGAGCTGGTCCCCATGATTCGGGATCAGAGTATTTGCCTACCGGGAAGCAAGCTTTCGCATGCCTATTTCCCGGTGTCGTGCGTCATATCCCTGGTGCACATGCTCGAAGGGGGTGCAACCGGAGAAAGCGCGGTCATCGGCAATGAGGGAATGCTCGGTGTTGCGATATTCACCGGCGGTTACACCATGGCGACCGAAGCCTCCGTGCAGATCGAAGGAAATGCTTACCGAGTCTCGGCCGAGGCACTGATGGACGAGTTCAACCGCTCTGAATCAACACGCAACCATCTGTTGCGATATACCCTCGCCTTGTTCGCCCAGACTTCTCAGACTGCTGTCTGCAATCGCCATCACTCGGTACAACAGCGTCTGTGCCGGAGGCTTTTGCTTACCCTGGATCGGCTTCCCGGCAATGAATTGCACCTGACCCAGGAACAGATCGCCATTACCCTGGGGGTACGCCGGGAAGGCATCTCTGAAGCAGCGAGCCGACTGCAGTCGGTCGGTCTGATCACCTACAAGCGCGGGAAAATCACCGTCCTCGACCGGAACGGGCTCGAGGCATACGCCTGCGAGTGCTACCAGGTCGTCAAGGAAGAGTGTGAGCGGCTGGAAAATACTCCGGCACTGCCCCGCAAGCAGCATCCATATTCAGTTGAACGCAGACGACGGGTCCGACCGCCACCTCCGGAAGTAACCAGATTACCCCGTCACTGATACTGTGACATTAAAACCGCACAACACGACTCATCTACCCAGGCACCCAGGCTGACGGGCGGATTGCCCGTTGTCTGGATTGTGCAATATCGCATCCTTGCAACATGACTACCAATCGCCTCCTCATTCTCGATGATGAACCGTTGGCCGGCCGGTTTATCAGCAACATCGCCGAAGCGGCCGGCTTTACTTCCATGATAACGACGACATCGAACCAGTTCTTCGAGGAGCTGGAATCCTGGGCGCCGACACATATCGTTCTGGATCTGATGATGCCGGACACGGATGGTGTTGAAGTGCTCGGAAAACTGGCGCGCAAGAACTGTCGTGCATCCATCATCATCGCCAGCGCGGTGGGAAATCGAATACTGGATGCGGCCAACCGGACAGGAAAGGAACTCGGCCTCAGTATGAGTGGCGTAATTCCAAAACCATTTCCCTGCGCCCGACTGCGCCAACTGCTGCTCTTGAAAAATGAGCTGGTTGGTGAACCTTCCAGGTCGCGTAATGGAGTCAATTTGGCTAAAGATGTCAGCCGGATCACGGCCGATGTGTTCAATCGCGCACTCGACAACGAAGAGATCGAACTGGTCTATCAACCCAAGATCAATTGTCGTAATGAGCGCTTGGCCGGTTTCGAGGCACTGGCACGCTGGAACTGCCCGGAGCGCGGCATGCTGTCGCCGGACCGGTTCATACCGATTGCTGAAACGAATGGCCTGATGGGCAAGATGACCCGCCAGGTCATCGAGCAGGCAGTGAGCTGGTTTAGTGAGTTTCTTGAAGACATACAAAAGAGCAACTCAACATATAGCCAAAGGGCCCACCTAATCCAGGAGCTGACTCTCTCGATCAATCTGTCTGCTCAATCGCTGGATGATCCGGAACTTTTCGAATTTGTAGTCGACCAGTGCCACCGCAAGTCTATCGAACCCCGGCGAATCGTATTCGAGTTAACCGAAACAAGCGCCATGGAGGACCCGCTCGCCTCACTCAATATACTGACTCGCCTTCGGATTCAGGGATTCCAGTTGTCCATCGACGATTTCGGCAGCGGCTATTCATCCATGACTCAATTGGTACGACTGCCTTTTTCGGAGATAAAGCTGGATCAATCGTTTGTCATGGCCGCTTTGTGGTCGGCAGAGGCTCGCTCTGTTATCCGTGCAATTATCGAGCTCGGCCACAGCCTCGGTCTTGTCGCAACGGGCGAAGGTGTTGAAGACCGAAACACATTCCAATATCTCAGGGAGACCGGCTGTGACCTCGCGCAGGGTCACTTCTTCTCACGACCGGTCGGCGGTAGCCAGGCAATCGATTGGGCACAGGCTCACCTGGAATCGTGGAGATAGCGCCTGAAGGATCGATTTTCCTCGGGTACGAGCGAAACCGCACAGAACTGCCTGGACTTTCTGCCGTATCTTGACCCTAAAAAGGGGTCCCAAAACCCAACTGAGGTGCAACATGAACAGAGACCAAGCTGAAGGCAAATGGAAGGAATTCAACGCCAAGGTCAAGCAGCACTGGGGCGACCTGACCGATGATGAAGTCAAGAAGGCCGAGGGCAATATCGATGAATTGTCGGCCAAGATTCAGCAACGTTATGGAGAGTCGAAAGAAGAGGTGTCTCGGAAACTCGAAGAGTACAAGAACCATTGACATAACAGTGACCTACCAGTAACGACAGAGCTATTGATAGACACCCTGCCCCGGCAGGCACACTCGTGTTGCCGGGGCACGCCTTGTCTCTACTCAAAGCATCAAGGCAACTCAATGCGAAGGGGCCCGGACAATCAGGAGATCCAGAATGGGTACTTGTGCAACCTGCGGCAATGACTATGACCAGTCGTTCACCATTGTGAAAGACAATATGGATTATGAGTTTGATTCGTTTGAATGCGCCATAGAAAAACTCGCTCCAAGTTGCGAGCACTGCAACTGCCGGGTGATCGGTCATGGCGTGAGTCAGGGCGGCAGTATCTACTGCTGTGATCACTGCGCGAAGCAAGCCTGAGTCTCGCGCCCTCTACAGAATCCAGTTCCGCCGGGCAACAAAGGCAACCCGGTCACGAATCTGAAATGACACCGGAACCCGAGATCATTCGGGAGTCCTACCGGGGCAGCGGCAAGCTGACCGGGCAAGTAGCACTGATCACCGGTGGAGATTCCGGCATCGGGCGAGTCGTGGCCGTGCATTTCGCCCGGGAAGGAGCCGATGTTTCCATCATCTACCTGGAAGAAGACGAAGACGCCGAAACGACCAAGGGCATGGTGGAGGGATGAGCAAGACCTCTCAGACCAATGCAATCGCCATGTTCAACATCACTCAGGCAGCCAGAAATCATCTGAGTCAACAGCTGAGAACCGAAACCGCCCTTGAACTTCGCTACATTGATTCATGGGGATGAACAAAGGAGGCTCGTTCAGCATGGCAGATCGACCGCAGGTCAATCCCGGTCGCGCTTCCAATCCCCATTCTCATCCTTGGAGTACTCTTTCTTCACAGCACTCCAGGCCACACGGTGGGCAGTCTCCTCACGTCCCGATTCACCACGACGGTCGTCGGGAGAATCGTACTGCTCATAGGCTGAGTTGAAGGCCTTTCGATAAATCTTCTGTGCCCGCTGCGGCAGGTTATCGGTGACCTGGTCGGGCAAATCATCATTTCTTGAATACGGCACGACCCTCTCCTTGGCTGGCTTGTGCAATTTCTACATTGGCTTCAGATTGCAAATCAGCGACCAAGTTCGCCGGATCACTAGCCCTGAATCCACGAGGCAAAGGTCGCCCGGGTAGCGCGGAATCGTAGAGAAAGGTCCAGGATGAGCGGTACGACCAGCAAGACCTTCAGCGCGAGGGAGTCGGCGAATTGATCCATTTGGTGAGTCGAAGGATTCACCGCCCCTCAGATCGAGTAGCACCCAACAAAAACAGTGTCGGCACCACTATCAAGGTCAACAGAGTGGAGGTGAGAATGCCGCCGATGATAACGGTGGCAATGGGTGAGAAACGCTCGGCGCCGACGGCCAGCTCCAGGGCTAGCGGCAGCATGCCGGCGATGGTCGACAATGCGGTCATCAGGATGGGTCGCAGGCGCGTGGTCACGGCCACGGTCACGGCGCGTACCGGGTGAATGCCGGCCTCGATCTTCTGCCGGGCCAGATCGAGCAGGATGATGGCGTTGTTGACCACGATGCCGATCAGCAGAATGATGCCCAGAAGCGCCGGCATGGAGACATATTTGCCGGTCACCAGCAGGGCGGCGACCACGCCGATGAACTGCAGCGGAATGGCGGCCATGATGGTCAGCGGATGGCGGAAGCTGGAGAATTGAACCACCAGCAGCAAGTAGACGGCCAGTCCCGAGAGCATCAGCGTGCGCAGCATTTCGGCTCGCGCCTCGGAAAAGTCTCTCTGTTCGCCGACCAGGACGACCTCGACATCCATGGGCGCATCGAACTCTGCCAGGCGGGCGCTGACGTCGGCGACCACTGCGGACAACGGCCGCCCGAAATGATAGCCGAGCAGGTCCAGGGTCCGATGACCATCCTCGCGGGTGACAATGCGCGGCCCCTGCCCCGGCTCAAGCCGTGCCAGCTCCCGGAGCGGCAATGCGCCGGAAGGGGCGTGAATGCGCACATTCTCCAGGTGTTCGATCTGGTCGCGATCGCTGGCCTGGTAACGAACCACGATATCCAGGTCGCGCCGCGGTGACTGGCGCAGGCGAGTGGCGGTGCGTCCGTCCAGCGCCTGCTGTACGGTGGCGGCGGTCTGTCGTGCCGACAGTCCGAGTTCGGCAATGCGCTCGTGATCGAGAACCACCCGAACCTCGGGCTGTTCCAGCGCCCAGTCCTTGTAGAAATCGGTGATGCCGGGGATGCCGTCGAGATGTTCCAGCAGCTCGCTGGCCACTTCATCCAGGAGTTCGAGATCGTGGGCGCTCACGCGCACCATGATCGGCGCGGCCGTCCCGCCGCGCGCCGTCCCGCCCATTTCCTTGGGCACTCCGAGCGTCACACCCGGTGTCTGCTCCAGGGCACGGCGCACTTCGTCCATGATCTGCCACTGACTCAGGAGCCGTTCCGTGCGCGGCACCAGTGAAACGGTGATTTCGGCCTGGTTGATATCCATGGCACCTCGCTGGCCCATGGAGCGGGCACCACGTTCGTGGCCGATGCGAATGCCCATGTCCTCGACTTCCTGGCGGTCGGAGAGCACGGCTTCGGCGCGAGCCAGCCCGGAAAGCGTGTCCTCGATCGGCGTGCCGGGTACGAAATCGACCAGTACCTGGAAGCTGCCGGAATCGAAGCGTGGCAGCATCTCGCTTCCGAGCATGCGCATCGCGCCGAAGCTAAACACCAGCATCACGGATGCCAGCCCAAGGGTCAGTACCGGGTGGCGTAGTGCGCCCCACAAGCCAGCCAGGTAGAACCGGCGGACGCCGCGCATGACTTGGTTGACGGCAGCTGCCACGCAGCCCGGTTTGCGATCGGCCGGATGGGGTTTGAGCCAGGCGGTGGCCATCAGCGGAATCAGGGTGACCGCGACCACGAACGATGAGCCCAGCGCAAAGGCCAGAGTGCTGGCCAGCGGACGAAACAGCTCGCCGATGAACCCACCCATGAAGATCAGCGGCACCAGTACGCCCAGCGTGGTCAGCGAGCCGGCCAGCTTGGCGCCCAGCACTTCGCCGGTACCGGTGATGGCCGCCTCGCGCGAGCTGATGCCGCGATCAGTCAGGTGCCGGTGAATGTTTTCCAGGATGACGATACCGTCGTCGACCAGAAGCCCGATGGCCAGTATCAGCGCCGACATGGTCACCATGTTCAAGTCCAGCCCGGCGAACTGCATCAGCATGAAGGTTGACAGAAAGGCCACCGGAATCGAGGCGGCAATGATCAGCGCCTGGCGCAGTTCAGCCAAAAACAGCAATACGACCAGCATGGTCAGGACGATGGCGATGAAAACCGTACGAGTCATGTCAGCCATCACCTTCTCGGTGAACACCGAATCGTCGTCGGCGACGATGATGTCCAGTGCCGGCAGCTCCGCCGCCAGGCCGGCCACGGCCTCGCGCACCCCCGCAGCCACCTCGACGGTGTTGGCCTCATCGCGGCGCAGCACCTGCAAGGCGATGGCATCCACTCCCTGGTGACGGTAGGCCGACCGTGGATCACCGGCGCTCAGGCTGACCGTGGCCACGTCACCCAGGCGCACGAAACCGTCGGCATGAGACTTGAGCACAATACGCTCAGCATCCGCTGCTGTTCTGATGCGCTCATGGAAGCGCACCACCACTTCCTGCTCGCCTTCGCGAATACGTCCACCCGGGGCGCTCAGGTTCCAGTCGGCCAGGACGGCCATCACTTGTTCCAGAGCTACGCCGCCGGCCTCGAGCCGGTCGGGGTCCAGGGCCACATGCAGCTCCAGCTTGTGACCACCAAAGACATCGATCGCGGCGACGCCGGCGACCCGCTCCAGCCGCTCGCGCACTTCATTGTCGGCCAACTCGCGGACTTCGGTCAGCGGCAGGTGTGCGCTCGACAGCGCCAGGGTGACAATGGGTTTATCTGCGGTAGAGAACTCGAGCACCTGAGGCTCGTCGATTTCGGTGGGCAGTTCTTGGCGAATTCGACCGATGGCATTCTGCACGTCGACCGCCGCCAGGGCCGAGGGCGTCTCGTAGCCGAACTCCACACGTACCACGGAGAGACCGGTCTGGCTGGTAGCGCTGATCGAAGCCACCCCGTCGATACTGGCGAATTCCTCTTCCAACAGGCGGGTGAGGTCATTGTCGACGTCGGCCGCGGCCATGCCGGGGAATGTGGTCATGACCGTGATGGTCGGCGGGTCGGTATCGGGAAAGAGCCGGATCGGCAAGTCGAAGCGCGCCAGAGTGCCAAGCACCAGCACCGCCAGGGTCAGCGCCAGCACCGCGAAACGATGCTTGAGAACGAACTCGGGCCAGCGATTCATGGCAGCGTCGTTTCCACTCGTACCGGCCGGCCGTCAGCCAGGCGCGGGTCGGCCGAGGTAATCACGGTTTCACCTTCTGTCAGCCCATGGATGATCAGCATGCGCCCACCTGAGCGTGGACCGGTCTCGACGACTCGCCGGCGTGCGATATCATCTTCGAGCACGTAGATGAAAGCCTCACCAGGTGGGCCGTCCACGGCCTGCGCCGGCACCGTGATGGCGGATTCATGCTCGGCGATGCGCGCGTGCATCACCACAGCCATGCCGGGCTGGAACCCGTGGTCGGTGCCCCCAAACAGCGCGGCAACGGTAGCATTGCGCGTGGCCTGATCCAGCGCCGGGTAAACGCGGTCGATGGCCGCCTCGAATGACCGGTCAAGCGCCGGCACTTCCAGCCGGACCGGCAATCCTGGCGCCAGCCACGGAATGTCGGCCTGGGCCACCGCCGCCACGGCCTTGAATCCGGTATCGGCCACCAGCTCGAGTACCGGCTTGCCGGCGGCCGCCAGCTCACCAAGACTGACGTGCAGCCGCTGCAGGCGTCCGGAGAACGGTGCATTGCCCTGGGTATAGCCCAGGCGAGTCAACAGCAGGTCGTGACTGGCACGGGCCTCGGCAAGCTGGGCGCGGAGCATGTCCACGCGCTGACCTGCGTCATCCAGACTTTTTTGTGGTGCCAGCTCGCGCTCGATCAGCGTCTGTTGGCGCTCACGATCGCGCTGTGCGCCGGCCAGTTCGTGTTCGATCCGCTCGATCACGGCGCCCAGGCGCCGGCGTTCGCCCTGCAGCTCTTCATCGTCGAGCCGGAACAGCACATCGCCGGCGGTCACATG
>SKZJ01000015.1 GCA_007127425.1 Wenzhouxiangella sp. | reverse complement strand
TGGTTGCGCGGCTCGCTGAACTGCTCGAACTCGATGAGGAAGCCTTGAAGTGGTACCGCAAGGTCGATGCCGGTCCCAACCGTGATCGCGCCCGCTTGCGCCGGGCAGTGCTGAAGGCGAGCGGCGGGGAACTCGATGCAGCCCGAGAATTGCTGCGTGCGGTACGCCAGTCGGAAGACCGCCAGCTGGTGGAGCAGGCCTGGCTGGTCGAGGCTGAACTGCTTCGGGATGCCGAGCAGGCCAGTGAGTCTGTTGAACTGCTGGGGCGTGCATTGCGTGAGGCGCCCAACAGTATTCGGCTTCTGTACGCGAGAGGGCTCAATGCCGCACAGGCCGACAACCTTGAGCTGGCCGAGCAGGATTTCCGTCGCATCATCCAGATCGATAGCGAGAATGCCATGGCGCTCAATGCCTTGGGTTATACCTTGACGGACCGAACCAACCGCCATCAGGAAGCCTATCGCCTGATACGCAGGGCCATGGAGCTGGAGCCCGACGAGCCGGCCATTCTCGATTCCATGGGCTGGGTCTATTTCCGACTGGGTCAACCCGAACGGGCCTTGCCCTATCTCAAGCGTGCACTGGAAGGAGAGGACAATCCGGAGATCGCGGCCCATGTCATCGAGGTGCTTTGGGCGCTGGAACGCCGTAACGAGGCGCTGGAGTTGCGTGATCGCGCGGTCGTCGAATGGCCGGATGATGATTACCTTACCGACACGCTCGAGCGATTGGGTCTGGACGGGTGAAGTCGCAAGCCATGATGAGAGCGCTGCTGGTCGTCCTGGCCGTGCTGATCCTGAGCGCGTGTGCAGTGCGCGAGGAAAGGCCGGCGGGGACCTGGATGGACGAGCGCGCGGCCTGGTTCGCCGTTCGCCCGGTGTGGTCGGTCAGTGGCCGGGCAGCGATTCGCGATGGTGAGCGCGGGGGGCAGGTCGCCTTTGACTGGCAGGCCGACGGCGATCGCCATCGCGTCCATCTGCGCACAGTGACCGGCGGCCGCCAGTGGTTGCTCGAGTTCGAGCCCGGTTTCGCCGAGCTGGAAGGGAGCGATGTGGGTCGCATTGTAGGACCGGAACCCAACGCCCTGGTCGAGGCTGCGGTTGGCTGGGCCATCCCCGTGGAGGAGCTGTCCGACTGGATACGCGGGCTGGTGGCAGAAACCCATGGCGAGGTCGAGTTCGCCCACGACGGCACCTTGAGACGGGTGTCGCTTGAGCCGTGGCAGTTGTCCTACCACCACTTTGATAAGGTCGACGGCCAGTTGATGCCCGCTCGGCTTGAAGCAGAGAGCCCGCCGTATCGCGTGCGGCTTGTCCTGCGATCCTGGGAATGGCAATCGCCCAACAGCCGATTCGATTGATCCATTCCGGCATTGGGTTCGCGTCCGGCTGCAAAATCGTTATAATTGGCGCCCCGGGAGCGGTCGGTTAAGATGCTCGGCTGCCTCAAAGCCCGATCGATTTCTACTGGGACGTCGCCAAGTTGGTTAAGGCACGGGGTTTTGATCCCCGCATTCGCAGGTTCGAGTCCTGCCGTCCCAGCCATTTTCTTGCCACGATCAGACCACAACGGGTGCGCCCTTGACTAACTCCTCGCTGATGGTTTTTACCGGGAACGCGAACCCGGAACTCGCTCAGTCCATTGCTGAAAATCTCGGTGTTCCCATGGGGCGCGCCAACGTCGGTCGGTTCAGTGACGGCGAAGTGATGGTTGAGATCATGGAGAACGTGCGCGGAAGGGACGTTTACCTGGTTCAGCCGACCTGCCAGCCGACGGCCGACAATTTCATGGAACTGCTGGTGATGATCGATGCACTGGCGCGGGCATCCGCGGCCCGTGTCACGGCCATCATTCCCTACTTTGGCTATGCCCGCCAGGACCGTCGCCCGCGTTCGTCGCGTGTGCCGATTACGGCGAAGGTGGCTGCCCGCATGATCAGCGTGGCCGGTACCGACCGGGTGGTCACAGTCGACCTGCATGCCGACCAGATCCAGGGCTTTTTCGATATCCCGGTTGACAACGTCTACGCCTCGCCGCTGACCCTGGCCGATATCTGGAAGCACTACACCTCCGACGAGATCATCGTTGTCTCGCCCGATGTCGGCGGGGTGGTACGTGCCCGTGCCATCGCCAAGCGGCTCGATGCCGACCTGGCCATCATCGACAAGCGTCGTCCCCGGGCCAACGAAGCCACGGTGATGAATCTGATCGGTGATGTGGAGGGCAAGATCTGCGTGCTGGTCGACGACATGATCGATACCGCCGGTACGCTGTGCTCTGCGGCTGGTGCGCTCAAGGACAAGGGCGCGCGCCAGGTGGTGGCCTATTGCGTGCACCCGATCCTGTCGGGGCCGGCCATCGACAACATCAGCAACTCGCGCATCGACGAGATCGTCGTGACCGACACCATCCCCCTGAGCCAGGAAGCGATCGACTGCGGCCGCATCCGCCAGCTGTCCGTGGCGCAGATGCTGGCCGAAACCATCCGCCGGATGTCGGAAGGGGAGTCGGTGAGTTCGTTGTACGTTGATTGAAGCCGGTTGGCTTCAATCAACGTACGGTAAAAGGTGAAAAGGTGAAAGGTAAAAGGAGGGGGATCCTTTCACCTTTCACCTTTCTACCTTTCTACCGTCAGGCGTATCCAATCCACACCGCCACCATCAAGGCCAGCGCGCCGAGTGCCAACAGCTTCACGATCAGCGGAAACATGAAGCGGAACCATCGGTCGTAGGGGATGCCGGCCAGGCCGAGAATGCCCATCAGTACGGGGTTGGTCGGCACGATCATGTTCATGAAGCCGTCGCCGAACTGGAAGGCCAGCACGGAGACCTGACGGCTGACGCCCACCAGGTCGCCGATCGGCGCCATCAGCGGCATGGTCACGAAGGCCTGGCCGCTGCCCGAGGGAATGAACAGGTTGAGCACGCTCTGGATGAACAGCATGCCCACGGCCGACAACTCGGCCGGCACCATGGACAGCGGCATGGCCAGGGCATTGACGATGGTGTGCAGCACCAGGCCGTCTTCCAGTAACAGCGCGATGGATCGGGCAAAGCCGATCAGGATGGCGGTCCCGGCCAGTTCGGCGGCACCGCGCGTGAACGAGTCGGCGATGCCGTCGAGCCTCAGTCCGCCGATCAGTCCGGCGACGATGGCCAGTGCCAGAAACACCGCACCCAGTTCCACCAGGTACCAGTCGAACACGGCAATGCCGATCACCAGTGCGACCAGCGCACCCAGCGTGGCCAGCAGCACCAGCTGACGCCGGCCGTCCAGCGGCGGTTGTTCGGCCGGTTGCGGTGGCTGCGCGGCGGGCACGTCGTGGACCAGGCTGTTGGCCGGATCGGCCTGCACCCGGCGTGCGTAGCGCCAGACATGATGGAAACCGACGGCGAAGAATGGTACCCACAACAGCAATCGGTACCCCATGCCCGAGCCGGGTTGCAGCTCGGCAACTTCCTGGGCGACCAGCAGGGTGAACGGGTTGATCACGGCCACGCCGTAGCCGATGCCGTAGCCGACCACCATGATGCCGATGGCGGTAACGGTATCCATGCGCATGGCCACGCACAAGGCAATCAGGATGGCGGCGAAGGGTATGTACTCCTCGGCCATGCCCAATGTCGCCGAAGCGATGCCGAAAGCGAGCATGCCGACCAGGATCAGGGTTGCCGGCAGGTTGCCGAAGCGCGAGATGACGCGGTCGAGCAGGGCGTCGATGGCGCCGGTCTGGCGAATCACCGCCAGCGCACCGCCGATGATGAGCACGAAAAAGATGATGCCCTGGGCATCGGCCAGTGCCCGCGGCACCACGGTGAACAGCGCCAACGGCGAAAGCGTGGGGGCTTCCTCGTCCAGGGTTTCGAAGGTGCCGGGCACCACCATTTCGCGACCGGCCTCGTTGAGCTCGGTGTCGAAACTGCCGGCCGGAAGGATCCAGGTCAGCGCCAGCGCCACGACCATCATGGCGAACATCAGGACCAGCGTGTGCGGTACGCGAAACGGCTTGGACATGTGTCGTGATCTCCCTCAGAATCCCTGTCGCTTTGGGGGCGCAGGTAGAGCCGCGACCCAAGGCGCATTATTGTGGCAGAAGGCGACCGCGAATGCATGCCGCGGCCAGTGGCCGACGGCATGGTATCAGGCTGCCCGGATCAGAAGGTTTCGGCGTCCAGTGCCATCATCGGGGCTGCACCGGCACGGATCTTCCGGTCCAGGGCGATGGTGTCGGGCAGCATGCGCTGCATGAAGAAGCGTGCAGTATCGAGCTTGGCCTTGCAGAGCCGGTCGTTGCCGTCACCGTGTTCAAGCCGCTTCAGCGCGGCGCGGGCCTGGCCCGCCCAGGACCAGGCCATGGCGGTCAGCGCGAACTGGTGCAGGTAGTCGACGGAAGCCGCGCCGGCCTCGAGCGGGTCGGCAGCCATTTTCTGATAAATCCAGGCGGTGGTTTCCTTCAACCGTTCCAGGGCTTCGGTCAGCGGCTCGACGAACTCGGTCATGGCGTCTTCCCCGGAGGCCTCAGACACCAGTCGGCCGGCCGTCTCGAAGAAGGACTGGATGGTCTTGCCGCTGTCGGTGACTAGCTTGCGCCCGACCAG
The DNA here is from genome assembly GCA_007127425.1 of Wenzhouxiangella sp. Lineage (GTDB taxonomy): Bacteria > Pseudomonadota > Gammaproteobacteria > Xanthomonadales > Wenzhouxiangellaceae > Wenzhouxiangella. Next base: position 9,181 of record SKZJ01000015.1, on the reverse strand, counting down.
GTCCAGTGCCTGGATGCCATTGGTGCCCTCGTAGATCCGGGTGATGCGCGCATCGCGCATGAACTGCTCCACGCCGGTGTCGACGATGTAGCCGGCGCCGCCGTGCACCTGAACGCCGAGGCTGGTGGTCTCGAAACCCATGTCGGTGTAATAGGCCTTGATGATGGGGGTCATCAAGGCCACCCAGTGACCGGCCTCTTCCCTGGCTGCCTCGTCGGGGTGGCGCAACTGCACCTCCAGCTTCAGGGCCGTATAGAGGCCGAGGGCGCGTGCGCCCTCGATGAAGGCACGCGAGGTCATCAGCATGCGGCGCACGTCAGGGTGGACGATGATCGGGTCGGCCGGCTTGTCCGGGTACTTGACCCCGTCCAGGCTGCGGCCCTGCAGTCGTTCGCGGGCGAACTCGGCCGCATTCTGGTAAGCGACCGAGGCCAGTCCCAACCCTTGAATACCGGTTTCCAGGCGCGCGCCGTTCATCATGGTGAACATGTAGGCCAGGCCCCGGTGGGGCTTGCCGACCAGGTATCCGGTGGCATTTTCGTAGATCATTTCGCAGGTGGCCGAAGCCTTGATGCCCATCTTGTGGTCGATGCCGCCACAGCGCACGCTGTTGCGTTCACCCAGGCTACCGTCATCGTTGACGTTGAACTTCGGCACGATGAACAGGCTGATGCCGCGTGTGCCCTCGGGGGCGTCGGGGAGACGGGCCAGCACCATGTGGATGATGTTGTCGGCCATGTCGTGCTCACCGGCCGAGATCCAGATCTTGTTGCCCGAAATCCGGTAACTGCCGTCGTCGGCCGGTTCGGCGCGGGTGCGGATGAGGCCCAGGTCGGTGCCGCAATGCGATTCGGTGAGATTCATGGTGCCGGTCCACTCACCGGAAATCATTTTCGGCAGGTAAAGGTCTTTCTGCTCTTGGTTGCCGTGCTTGTTCAGTGCCTCCCAGGCGCCGTGCGAAAGCGCCGGGTACATGCCCCACGAGGTATTGGCCGCGGTGATCATCTCGGCCATGGCCAGGCCGAGTACGTAGGGCAGTCCCTGGCCGCCCTGGTCCGGCTCGGAGGTCAGGCCGGGCCAGCCGGCTTCGCAGTAAGCCTTGTAGGCTGCCCGGAACCCATCGGGAGTCGTCACTTCGCCGTCGGCGAAATGACAGCCCTGCAGGTCGCCGGGGCCGTTGAGGGGGTGCAGCACGGTTTCGCAGAAGCGGGCACCTTCCTCGAGCACTGCATCGATGGTTTCGCGATCGATGTCGGCAAAGGATGGCAATTCACTGTAATCGCTCAGGTCCAGGTAATCGTGAAGCAGGAATTGGAAATCGTTGAGCGGGGCCTGGTAAACGGTCATGGTCATTCGTTCCTTTCAATCACTGAACATACGGGTGCGTATGGAGGTAGCATAACACGTCCACGATCATTGCCGGTTTGATGGTCGTCAATGCTATCCTCATGTCGTTGACCAACAATTCCGAGCAATCAACCAGGAACGCGGAGCTTGCCATGAATCAATCGGATATTGTCCGGCATCTGTCGGAGCAGAACTTCTTTTCCGATCTGTCGGAAAAGCACATCGAGTGGCTGGCCGGGCAGGCGGCCGAGAGCCGTTTCGATGCCGATCAACTGGTGGCTCGCCAGGGCGAGCGCGCCGATCGCTTTTTCCTGTTGCTGGAGGGCAGCCTGGGGGTGGAGATTCCGGCGATTGCCGGCCCGAAGCTGGAAGTCACGCAGCTCGGTCCGGGGCAGATCTTCGGTTGGTCCTGGCTGATCCGGCCTTACAAGTGGCATTTCAATGCCCGGGCGCTGGAACCGACCCGTGTGCTGGATTTCGACGGCAAGGCCATCCTCGAGCACTGCGAGGAAGACCCGGTCTTCGGTTACGCGCTGTTCAAGCTGTTCTCTTACCTGATGGCCACCCGGCTTGAGTCGGCCCAGCGAAAAATGATGGATCAGTGGGCACCGGCTGGTTTGCCGTGATTGGTGCGGCTGTAGCTCAGGATGGGGAAGATTGGAATCCTCATGCTTTACTCGAAGGGTCGCGCCGGAAAACCCGAAATTCGAAGCACGAAATCCGAAATAAATTCGAATGACTGAAATTCGAATGTTCGAAACGAGGGTGTCGTGATCGTGACGCGCCTCCGGCGGTCTGCAGCGGGTGGTGTTCCCTCGACCGTGGGCGGAAAAGGCCCGGAAGCCGCCACTGATTGATCCGCTCCTTCAGGCACTGTAAAGCTGGTCGACGACTAGGAACTTGAAGCGGCGCTGTCGTGATCTTGCCGGCAGCCAAGCGCACGCAGCAAACGATTTGATCGTTGGGGTCGTTGGCCTTTTCCGAGCGCGGGCGAGGGAGCACCACCCGCTGCATCGAAGCCACCGGCATGAGCCGATGGCTGCTGGCACCTGGTTCAGTCTGCTCAGGCGGCTTTTGAGTGGCGGCTATGGGCAGTCGCGAGCGCCTGGTCTAGATCGGTCCAGAGGTCGTCGACTTCCTCGAGGCCGACCGAAAGGCGCAGCAAGCCTTCCCGTATACCGCAACTGTTGCGATCGCTCTCGTCGACCACCCGGTGGGTGAGTCCGGCCGGGTGCTGGATGAGTGTGTCGACCGACCCCAGGCTGACTGCCGGTGTCATCAGTTTGACGCGCGACATCACCTCCGCTGCTGGCGTATATCCCCCGGCGACATCGAACGACAGAACGCAGCCCGGGCCGTCCATCTGGCGTTGCAGCAGTCCTCCGCCGTCCTGGCCAGGGAGTCCCGGATAGTAGACTCGCTCGATCCGCGGGTCATCAGCCAGTCGCCGCGCAAGTTCCCCGGCAACCGACTGGGCGCGCTCGATACGGAGCTTGAGCGTGGGCAGGCTGCGGTGCAGCAGGTAGGCGGCCCAGGGGTGGAGCAGGGCGCCGGTGGCCACGCGCACCTGGCGTAGTCGTGCCGCCCATTCTTCCGAGCAGGCCATGATGCCGGCGATGACATCGCCGTGACCACCGAGGAACTTGGTCGCGCTGTGCATGACCATGGCGGCACCGTGCTCGATGGGACGCTGCAGGACCGGTGTCGCGAAGGTCGAGTCGACGATCACCGGAACGTCGCCGGCCTGGGCGACGACGTCGGCAATGTCGATCAATTCCAGGGTCGGGTTGCCGGGCGTCTCGATGAGAACGAAAGCTGTGTCGTTTCGAATCGCATCGGCGATTGCGTGCGGATCGACCCAGCTGACTTCGTTGCCCAGCAGGCCGCTGGTCAGCAGGTGGTCGGTGGTCCCGTAGATCGGGCGTACCGCCACGATGTGATTGCCGCGCTCGCGCGTAGCCAGCACCGTGGCCGTCAGGGCGGCCATGCCGGAGCTGAAGGCCACCGCGGCTTCCGAGCCCTCGGCAGCGGCCAGCGCCTTTTCATACCGCGCCACGCCCGGGTTGAACAGGCGAGCGTAGACCGGGTTGTCGGCCTCCGCCCGGCCGGCCACCAGTTCGTCGAGGCTTTGCGTCCCCTGTTCCAGGCTCGTAACGGGGTAGGTGGTAGACAGGTCCAGCGGCAGGGCATGGACACCCAGTTCGCGCAGGTCTTCGCGACCGGCGTGAACGCCGAGCGTGTGGTCGAGCTTGTCCATGAATGACTCCTCAGAGGTTGACTTGAGCGTCATTCTAGAATCATATTAGGCGCTGTTGTCTAGAACAGAAGTTAATTCTGAAAATATCGATATGGCCGAAATAGATTCAAAAGATGTCGAAATTATCCGCCTGCTGCGGAAGAATGCTCGGCTCTCGAACAAGGAACTGGCGGCCGGGGTGGGCCTGGCGCCGTCCAGTTGCCTGGAACGGGTGCGCCGGCTGCGCATGACCCGGGTGCTGACCGGCTACCATGCCGATGTCGATCCGGATGCCCTGGGCATCGGTCTGCAGGCGATGGTGGCGGTACGCCTGGCCCGTCATGCCCGTGCCGGAGTCGAGTCCTTTGAGCGCCACCTTGAGACGTTGACGGAAGTGGTCACGATTTTCCACGTCGCCGGCGCCAACGATTACCTGGTCCACGTGGCTGTCAGCGACTCGGCCCACCTTCGTGAACTGGCACTGTCGGCCTTCACCGAGCGTCCCGAGGTGGCCCATATCGAAACCCAGCTCATCTTTCGGCACCAGCGCAACTACGAGTTGCCGGTCTACCTGGACACGTCTGACGATTGAGTACACACGAAAAAGGCCCGCCGGTGGCGGGCCTTTTCGAGCCGATTTCGACTCGATCTTCCTGGTCCCTGGTTCGTAAACTCAGGCTGCCTTGGCAGACTCTCCGGGATCGCCGCCGGCCATCTGCCGGAGCACGTAGTGCAGGATGCCGCCGTGGCGGAAGTACTCGACTTCCTTGGGGGTATCCAACCGCACGCGCGCCTTGAACTCGACCTTGCTGCCGTCGCTTTTCGTGGCGGTGACGTCGACTTCCTTTTCGGTGCCGTCGCCCAGGCCCTTGATGTCATAGGTCTCGGTGCCGTCCAGGTCGAGGCTGTCCGGGCTGTCACCCTCGCTGAAGGTCAGCGGCAGCACGCCCATACCGATCAGGTTGGAGCGGTGGATACGCTCGAAACTCTCGGCAATCACTGCCTTGACTCCAAGCAGACGCGTTCCCTTGGCGGCCCAGTCGCGCGAGGAGCCGGAGCCGTATTCCTTGCCGGCAATGACAACGAGCGGGGTGCCGTCGTCACGGTACTTCATGGCCGCGTCGTAAATCGGCATGACCTCGTCATTGCCGAAATAGGTCGTGAAGCCACCCTCGGTATCCGGAGCAATCTGGTTGCGTATGCGAACGTTGGCGAAGGTGCCGCGCATCATGACCTGGTGGTTACCGCGACGTGAGCCATAGGAGTTGAAGTCCACCGGCTTGACGCCTTGCTCCTGCAAGTACTGACCGGCCGGTGAGTCGGGCTTGATGGCGCCGGCCGGAGAGATGTGGTCGGTCGTGACCGAGTCTCCCAGTTTGGCCAGTACCCGGGCGCCCTCGATGTCGCCCATCTCCGGCAGGTCCATGCTCATGCCCTCGAAGTAGGGCGGATTCTGCACGTAGGTCGACTTGTCGTCCCAGGCGAACATATCGCCGGTGGGTGTATCCATCTCCTTCCAGCGATCATCACCCTCGAACACGCTCTTGTAGTTCTTGGCAAACATCTCCGAGGAAATGTTGTCGCGAATGAAGTCGTGCAGTTCGTGTTCGTCAGGCCAGATGTCCTTGAGAAACACCGGGTTTCCGTCCGGGTCCTCGCCCAACGGGTCATTGACGATGTCGGCGTTCATGCGCCCGGCAATCGCGTAGGCCACCACCAGCGGCGGGGAAGCCAGGTAGTTCATCTTGACCTCGGGGTGAATGCGGCCCTCGAAGTTGCGATTGCCCGAAAGTACAGAGCAGACCACCAGCTCATGATGTCGGACCGCTTCGTCGATGGGTTCGGGCAGCGGGCCGGAATTGCCGATGCAGGTGGTGCATCCGTAGCCGACAGTATAGAAACCCAGTGCTTCGAGGTCGTCGACCAGGCCGGCCGACTCGAGGTAGTCGGTGACCACCTTGGAGCCCGGCGCCAGCGAGGTCTTCACCCAGGGCTTGACGTTCAGGCCTTTGCGGCGAGCATTGCGTGCCAGCAGGCCGGCTCCCAGCATCACTGCCGGGTTGGAGGTGTTCGTGCACGAGGTAATTGCCGCGATGACCACCGCGCCATCCTGCAGCACGAAGGTCTGGTCCTTGTATTCCACTTCGGCCGCGCCGGTGGCTTCGGTCGCTCCGACGGCCGTTCCGCCACCTTCGCTCTTGAAGCGGGCCTCATCGATACTCTTGCCGGCATCGCGGTCCTTGGTCATCTGGGTGCACTGAACCTGGAACTTGTGCTTGGCCTCGCTCAGCAGCACGCGGTCCTGCGGCCGCTTGGGGCCGGCCAGGCTGGGTACGACGTCATCGAGATTGAGTTCGAGTATGTCGGTGTAGCGGGGGTCGGCATCGCCGTCGTCCCGCCACATGCCCTGGGCCTTGGCGTATTCCTCGACCAGTGCCAGGCGCTCCTCTGAGCGACCGGACAGCTTGAGGTAACGAATGGTTTCGTTGTCGATCGGGAAGATGGCGCAGGTCGAACCGAATTCCGGTGACATGTTGCCGATGGTGGCACGGTCGGCCAGGGGCAGGTGCGACAGGCCGTCACCGAAAAACTCGACGAACTTGCTGACAACACCCTTGTTGCGCAGCTTCTCGGTGATGGTCAGTACCAGGTCGGTCGCCGTGGTGCCCTCGGGCAGCTTGCCGTTGAGCTTGAAGCCGATGACCTGCGGAATCAGCATGGAAATCGGTTGACCCAGCATGGCGGCCTCGGCCTCGATGCCACCGACACCCCAGCCGAGAATGCCCAGGCCATTGATCATGGTGGTATGGGAATCCGTGCCGACGACGGTGTCGGGCCAGGCCATCAGCTCGCCGTCGACGTCCTCGCCAAAGACCACTCGCGAGAGGTGCTCGAGGTTGACCTGGTGGACGATGCCGGTGTTGGGCGGGACGACCCTGAAGTTGTCGAAAGCGCCCTGACCCCAGCGCAGAAAGCCGTAGCGTTCCTTGTTGCGTTCGAACTCGATGCGGTTGTTGAGATCCAGGGCTTCGGCGCGCCCGTAGTTGTCGACCTGGACCGAGTGGTCGATGACCAGTTCGGCCGGGGACAGCGGATTGATGCGGTTGGGGTCGCCGCCGAGATGCTTCATGGCATCGCGCATGGCGGCCAGGTCGACGATGGCGGGTACACCGGTGAAGTCCTGCAGGATGACTCGCGCCGGGGTGAAGGAAATCTCGGTATCGGGCTCCGAATCCGGATCCCAGTTGGCCAGCGCGGCGATGTCCTTTTCGGTGATGTTGCTGCCGTCCTCGTGTCGAAGCAGGTTTTCGAGCAGTATCTTGAGCGAATACGGCAGGCTTTCGACGCTGTCGTGCTTTTCGGCCAGCTTCTTCAGGCTGTAGAAACCGAACGATTTGCCACCGGCTTCGAGGTTGTCACGGCAACCGAGCTCGTCACGCATGGGAATCTCCTTCCGTTGAAAATGAATCGAACGGGCAGGGTACAGACGGCTGCCCAGAGTCAGCCTGTCATTTTATCACGCGAAACGGATATACAAGGGGCGTTTGGCAGCCACTCAGGCGGTCAGCAGGGACTCCGCCTGTTCGAGCATGCCGCGACGCTGGAACACCAGGCGCCACTGGCGTCCTCCAACCTGTCGCCAGAGAAAGGCCGATCGCAAGCCGGCAAGCAACAAAGCGCGCACGAAGGCCACCTTTTCGGTCTGCTTGAGATATTCGGGCTGGCCGCTGATCGAAAGGCGGAAGTCCAGGGTCGAGACATGCTGCTGGTAGACATCGGCCAGTTGGCTGAGCACACTCTCGTCGAGTTGCTCTTCGGCATCCCGCCAGGCTGCCTCGATCAGATCCAGCTCTTCGCCCAGCGCGCGCTGACGTTTGCCGTCGCGCTGGATTTTCGTGCCCAGCTTGGCGAGGCCGAGACTGTAGTTGAGGGCCTGCAGTCCCTCCTGGCCGTGGCGGGCACTGAACAGTTCCACCATCACGCGCAGCCCCATGCGCACGCCACCCAGGCCGCCGTACACATCTTCGGTGGACTCGGGGTTGCGACTGAAAATGCTGCCGATGCTGGCCTCGGCGGCCTGCTGGCTGCACTGGCCGGAGGTCGCGATCTGGCGTACCAGCTCACTGGCCTGCAGCATGCCGGCAAAGGCGATGGTCTTGTCTCTCATGCTGAAACGGATTCCTTGTTCTGGTTGTTCTGCAAGGCCGGCGGCCGGGGTGCATTGGACGACTCGATGGTGCCGCCACCGAGACATTCCTCGCCGTCGTAAAGCACGACGGCCTGGCCGGGGGTGACGGCGCGCTGGGGCCGGTCGAATTCCAGCACCAGCCGCTTGTCGTCGATGCTCACGATGCGACAGCCCTGGTCGGGCTGGCGGTATCGTATCTTGGCGGCGAGTCTTTCGCCAGCCTCGGGCATCCGGCGAGTCCAGGTCAGCGAACCGGCATTCAATTCGGTGGCCATCAGCAGTGGGTGGTCGGTCTGCTGCACAGCATAGAGCACGTTGTTTTCAAGATCCTTGTGGGCCACGTACCAGGCCGCTTCGGGATGGTTTTTCAGGCCGCCGATATTCAGGCCCTTGCGCTGGCCCAGGGTGTAATGGATCAGCCCCTGGTGGGTGCCGATCACCTCATCGTCTGGTGTGCGAATCTCACCGGGTTCGGCATCAAGGTAACGGTCGATGAACGCATCGAAGTTGCGCTCGCCGATAAAGCAGATCCCGGTCGAGTCCTTCTTGTCGGCCACGGGCAGATCGGCCTCGGCGGCCAGCCGGCGCACTTCGCTCTTTTCCAGCTCGCCCAGCGGGAACAGGGCGCGGGCCAGCTGTTGCTGGTCAAGCGCATAGAGAAAGTAGCTCTGGTCCTTGCCGGCATCGACGCCCTTGAGCAGCGACACACTGCCGTCGGGGTTGTCGCGACGGCGGGCATAGTGCCCCGTGGCAATAAGGTCGGCACCGAGGTCGCCGGCATGCTCGACAAACGTGCGGAACTTGATCTCGCGGTTGCACAACACATCGGGATTCGGAGTGCGCCCGGCCTTGAGTTCAGCCAGGAACTGCTCGAACACTTCATCCCAGTACTCGGTGGCGAAGTTGCGCCCATGGAAGGGGATGTCCAGGATCTCGCACACACGCCGGGCGTCGGCGGCATCGTCCTCGGCCGTGCAGCCGGAGACCGGATCCTCCTCCTCCCAGTTCTTCATGAACATGCCGGCAATCGGCTTGCCCTGTTGTTTCAGCAACCAGGCGACGGTCGAGGAGTCGACCCCGCCGGACATCGCTACCATGATCAGATCGCTCATGTGCATGCATATGGGGTTTGGATTAAGGGATTGCGAGGGTGCCGGGAGGTAGGTGCTGTCTGGCCGGGCCGACTGGCGGTGATTGCGTGCATTGGAGTCTCGTCTGCCTTCGGGGGAGGTGTCACGCTTTAAAATTCCAAGCACCAAGCACCAACTCACAAACAAATTCGAATGACCGAACTTCCCATGTTCGAAACGAGCTTGTCACCACCTTGACGCGGCTGCGACGGTTTGCAGCGGGCGAGGGGCACCGCGCGCTGCATCGAAGCCACCAGAAAACCTCCTCCCACACTTCAG
>SKZJ01000112.1 GCA_007127425.1 Wenzhouxiangella sp. | reverse complement strand
GGACTCGAGCACTCGCAGCAACTTGGCCTGATGACCCTCGGGCAGGTTACCGATCTCGTCAAGAAACAGGGTGCCGCCGTCGGCCAGGGCGAAGCGCCCGCAGCGCGCAGCGCGGGCATCGGTAAAGGCGCCACGTACATGCCCGAACATTTCGCTTTCAAACAGGGATTCAGGAATCGCGCCCATGTTGACCGAAACATAGGGCGCATCGGCACGGGCCGAGTGGCGGTGCAGGTAATCGGCCAGCAAGCCCTTGCCGACACCATTTTCGCCGGTAATCAGTACCGTAGCATCTGACCCGGCCACCCGTCGGCAGGTTTCCAGTACCTGGCCAAACGCTTCGGATTCGCCGATCAGTTTTTCGCCACCCAAGTCCCGGCGCTGCATTCGGGCAATGGTGCGGTAGCGTCGGGTCTCGCTGCGCGCCCTGGCCGTTGCAAGCTGGGTACGAACGATATTCAGCAGGCGGGTGTTATCCCAGGGCTTTTCGATAAAGTCGGCCGCCCCGGCCTTGAGCGCGGCCACCGCCAGCTCCACCGAACCCCAGGCGGTCATGGCCACCAGTGGCAGGTCCGGATCGAGATCGCGCAGCGTCTTGATCAGGGCCAGGCCCTCGCGCCCGGAGGTGGTGTCGCGGGTGTAGTTCATGTCGAGCAGGGCCAGGTCAATGCCGTCGCGTGCGGCTTCTTCAGCCGCCGCCGGATCGGCCGCCAGCTTGATGCTGTAACCCGACCGTTCAAGCGCCAGTTTCAACGCTTGGCGCACATCGGACTGGTCGTCGGCCACAAGGATGGTGGCTTCGGCTGCAGTGCTTTTTGTCAAGAACGGACCCTCCATGGCATATGAAGTGATTCATGATACGACGTGGGCCAGGCGGCAACTTGGTTCATTCCTGGCGCAGAGCATCCATGGGCTCGACGCGCATGGCCAGCAACGCCGGGCGCAGACCGGCAAGCAGCACAATGATTGTCAGCAGGCCGATAACCCCAGCCCACAGTATCGGTTGCCAGACCGAAACCTGATACAGTCGCTCGGCGACCAGTTGTGCTCCCAGCCACGCCATGACCAGGCCGGGAATCAGTCCGACGAGAAGCAATTTCAAGCCGTCAAGGAGAATGCTCAGGCCGTTGCGTGTTGGTGCGGATCCCAGCGCCAGCCGCAGACCAAGTTCGGGGATTCGAGTGCGGGCCGAATAGCTCATCAGTGCGTAGAGTCCGATCGCGACCAGTATCGTGGCCAGTACGGTAATGGCCCCGAGCAGGATCAGTTGTGGACGCCGATCGGCAACGGTGCTTTCGATTCGGTTCTTTGCGGTCTCCACTTCGGCCACCCGGTCTGGACCCAGTTCCTGTTCCAGCAGCGAGCGTATCAATGTGAGAACTTGCCCGGCCGGAACCTTTGTACGCGCCAGTAACTGGTAGTGGGACCGTGGCTTGTCCTGAATGAAGTAGACGGTAGGCATCTTGATTTCTTCATTGGGTGCCATGTGTCTAGTCGAGCGTGCAACCGCAGCAATTTCCACCTCGGATATTTTCCCGTCCGGCCCACTACCATAACCAAATCGCTGGCCGATCGCTTCGCTCTTGGGGAAATGGCGCTGGACGAAAAACTCGTCGACAACGACCTGAATAGTGCCTGCACCAGCCTCGCCTGGATCCGGGATATGTCCAGCAACGATGTCTGTGCCAATGGTAGAGAAATACTCGGGGCTGACATGGCGCGGCCGCATGGGTGCCGTGCTGTCCGGACGCCCGGGTGGCACGTAGGTCGAGACGATCTCGCCCCAACTGAATGGCGCGATCTGGGCAAACGCAGTCGGGCCAATGCCGGGCAGGGCGCTGATCGCTTCCAAGGCCGCCGTGACCTGTTCATCGGGGGCGGAGGGATCACTGATATCGGGTCCGGGGCGTAGCTGGACCATGGCCAGGTTGTCGGGTTCGAAGCCGAGATCTTCGCCTAGCAGATTCATCCAGCTCATGACCAGCAAGCCGGTCACTGCCAGGAGAGTGGTGGCCAGTGCGATCTGCCCGACAAGCAGGCTGGATCGGCTGCGGCGGCCGACGCCTTGTATGCCACGAGACTCGCTGCCAAGCGCTTTGGCCGGGTTGGCGAACAGTCCACGCGTCTGCCAGGATACGGACAGCAACACTGGTACGGCGGCCATGGCAGCCAGTCCCAGACCCAGCATCAGCCCGGCCTGGCCGAGATCGACGTCCAACGGGTTGGCGCGGTCAAGAACATCGAGCATGTACAGTGCCTGAGTGACGGCTTCGGCTGCGATCAGTCCCAGCGCCAGGCCGACGACGACCACCCATGCCAATTCGACGGCTGTGGTCTTGAGCGGCTGCCATCGTCCGGCGCCCAGCGCTGAATGCACGGCAGTTTCTCGACCACGCTTGAGCCAGCGCGCCATCCACAGGCCGGCCAGATTGAGCACGGCGATGAAAAAGATCGCCGCGGTTGCCGCGACCAGCAGAGCGAGCGGACGACGCTGCTGGTCGGCCCAGGTCTGGCGCAGCGACCGCGCCTTGAACTCCAGACCGATGTTGTCGCGCATGCGCGCCAGCCGGGGATCGTCGCCAAAGCGGGCGTTGAGGGCAGTTACTGCCGAGACCGTTGTTTGTCCCGGTGCCAATCGGGCAACAACTGCATCCAGGGTGCCGACATGGCCTATGGCGTCTGGCGCCAGTTGCTCGGCGTTGAATGCCAGTGGCATCCAGGCTTCGATGGCTGGTTCGGGCACGTTCAGGCTGGGCGGCATGACACCGACGATGTGCCGGGATTGGCCATCCAGTTCGATACGCTGCCCCAGCACGTCCGGGTTGGCACCGAAACGACTGTGCCATGCTGTCTGGCTGATCACGACGGCATCATTGGCGTCGGCATCTTCGCTGGAAAGGTGACGGCCGAGCAGCGGTGATATGCCCAGCAACCCGGCCAGTTCCGGCTCGATAGCGGCGATTCGCCATTGCCGGCCCTGATCGTCGTCGACAGCACGCCCGCGCTGATAGGCCGCGACCGATACCTGCCAGTCATCGTCGCGTAGTTCCTCGACCATGAGTGGCGAGAGCGACATGTTCCAGCCCAGTTCCCGCGAATGGACTGTCAGCACGGCCAGTTCATCCGGGTTGTCGTAGGGCAGCGATTTGAACAGGATCGACCAGGCGGCCGCGCCGGTGGAGACCAGTCCGCCGGTGGCGATGGCCAGTATCAACGTCGCGCCCAGAAAGAATCCGGGGGATCTGCTCAGCTGGCGCAGGCTGAAACGAGCGTTGTCTAGCAGGGCGTCAATCATGACGCAGGGCCTCCATCGGCTGGATCGAGGCGGCGCGGCGGGTTGGCAGCCAGGCGGCGAGCAGGCTGGCTGCGGCCAGCGTGATCAGGGCCAGGGCCAGGGCATCGCCACGGATAACTTCCAGGCCGAGTCCCAGGGTTGCGAATGCCTCGGCCAGGGCCAATGCGACCAGCAAGCCGATTCCGGCGCCGAGGATGACCCAGCCCAGGCCACGGGCCATGAACTGGGCGATCAACCGGCGCGGCAGGGCGCCCAGGGCCAGGCGCAGGCCGATCTCGCGGGTGCGCTGGGCGATGAGAAAGGACAGGACGCCGTACAGGCCAACCGCCACCAGCACCAGGGCGAGGCCGGCAAATCCGCCCATCAGCACGGCGTTGAAGCGGTTGGCGCCAAGGGCCTGACCGCCGAGCTCGGCCAGCATTCGGACCTGGATTTCCTCCAGCGCCGGGTCGATATGTTGCACGGTTTCGCGTAACAGCGCGAGCTGACGTTCCGGTCGGCTGCCGACTTCGACCAGCAGTCCGCCCAGTGTCGGCATCATCTCGGTCAGCATCGGCGGGACCTGT
>SKZJ01000202.1 GCA_007127425.1 Wenzhouxiangella sp. | reverse complement strand
TCTTCCTGGTCGATCAGCGGCTCGGTGCTGCCTTTGTCACGCCCCGGTTCCCGGTGTGTTCCGCACAGGCGGCTTTTGCCCACCCCCACGGTCGGCAGGCCGGTTTCCACACCGAGGTGACAGGCCACGCCGAAGCGGCGAGGGTGCGCGATGCCCTGGCCGTCGCATAGCACCACGTCGGGCGTTTCGGGTAACCGGTCAAGCGCTTCCAGCATGGCCGGCAATTCCCGGAATGACAACAGACCGGGAATGTAGGGCAACACGGTGGGCATTTCGCTGACCGCCTCGGCCACGCACTCCAAATTCTTGAAGTCGAACAGGACGGCGGCGGCGCGAGTCAGTCGCCCTCGATTCGGAAAGGCGCAATCGACCGCGGCCACGTGTCGGGGCGGCCATTGCAGCCGGTCCACGCGCTCGACCCGGCCGGCCAGTTCACGTTGGCGATCCCTCAGGCGCGCGGTCTGGCCCGGCTTTGCCTTCAAGAGGAACCCTTTCCAGGAAACCGCTGCCTCCAGGCCTGCTGAATGACGTTGGCCGTGTCCTCCAGCCCGGTGTCCTCGAAATCACGCAGCAGCCACCCGCGATGGCGCTGTTGCATCAACAGCGACCATGCCTTTTTCAGGCGATCGGCCATTTCGTTGTCCAGCCAGCCGGTTTCGGCCAGGGCGGTGAGTTGATCGGGCGTGGCCCTGTGCTCGATCAACTCGGGATGGTCCGCGGCCTCCTGCAATACGCCGAGTTCGGCCACAAACTGCAGGTCGGTGAGCAGGCGCCGCACGGGTGATTCCTTGCGTTCCCGGGCCTGGCGATCCCGCATGCCGGCGAGATCGTCAGCGACCTGGTCGCGATCACGGTGTGTGGCAAGGACGCGGTGTCGGACACTTTCGAATGCTCCCTTCAAGTCGGGATCGCCGGCAATCCAGCACGCCCGGATCAGGGCCTGGCGCTCCCAGGTCCAGGCCTTGTTGGCCTGGTATTCAGAAAAACTCTCCAGGGTGCTGACCAGCATTCCGGCGCGACCGTTGGGACGCAGCCGCGTGTCGATCTCGAACAGTCGCCCACCGGGCAGCGGTATCTGCATGGCACTGATCAGCCGCTGCACGGTGCGAACCGGGGCGGTGCCTTCGCGGTGTAGAAACACCAGGTCGAGATCGGAGCCGTAGTGAAGCTGTCCTGCCCCGAGGTTGCCGTAGGCGATGATGGCAGGGGCGGCATTCTCACCCGCCTCCAGTTTCAGCACTCGATCAAGAATGACCGCGGCAATGTCGGTCAACTGGCGTCCGACTGAGCGGACATCGAGGCGCTCGTCGAGTTCGGCCAGGGCCGTGCGCAGGAAGGCGGCCTGGCGCCAGCGGCCCAGCGCCCACAGGCTGGCTTCCTGGTCCTCGCCTTCCAGCGACGGAACGGCCGGCAGGTCAAGCCCGTGGACCGGGTCGAGCAGGTCATCGATCAGTTGTGGTGATTCGATGATCCAGTTGGCCACCTTCTCGCTGGCGCGAAAAACCCGCACCAGCCGCTTGAGGGTTTTCGGACGCTCGTAGAGCAGCGACAGGTAGGCCGAGCGACGGGCGATGCGCTCGATCAGGCGCAATATGTCTTCGAGTGCGGTATCCGGTGGTTGCTGGCTGGAAATCTCGGATAGCAGGCGCGGCATGAGGCGGTCGAGGCGCTGGCGGCCTTCGGCGCTGATCGGTCGTCGCGCGAGTGAGTCCTGTAAGGTTTGCAGCACCTTTGCCGCCTGTTCGGGCTGTTCGAAGCCGGCCCCTGCGAGCTTCTCGGCTGCAGATTCCCCGACCGGCCATAGTCCGTCTTCCTGCTCGGCGGGATGATCGGGCTCGCGGAATCGTTCGGTGAACAGGCCGCGCACGACCTGGCGATGGTGCTCGATCTCTTCGGCCAGTTCGGACCACCGCGACGCCGACATCAGCCAGGCCAGGTCCTCGCGTTGGTCAGCTTCAGACGGCAGGCGATGGCCCTGCCGTCCGGTCATGGCCTGCAGTCGGTTCTCCAGAATGCGCATGAAGCTGTAGGCCTCGCGAATCCGATCGACTTCGTCTGCAGGCATCAGGCCGAGTGCCGAGCAGGCATCGAGCGCCGGCAGGAAGCCCGGTTGGCGTAGCGCCGGCTCGCGTCCGCCCCGAAGGATTTGCAGGCTCTGCACCAGGAACTCCATTTCCCGGATGCCGCCGGGGCCGCGTTTGATGTCGTCCTCACGCTCGCGACTGTTGGCGTCGATTCGCCGGTGCAGTTCACGCAGGCTTTCGAAGATGCCGTAGTCGAGGTAGCGACGAAAGATGAACGGCTGCATCGCGTCAATGAGTTCTCTGCCGGTGTTCCGGTCCCCGGCAACGGGGGCAGCCTTGAGCCAGGCGTAGCGTTCCCAGGCGCGGCCTTCACCGAGGAAATACTGCTCCATGGCCGACAACGACCAGACCAGGGCGCCGGCATCGCCGAAAGGTCGAAGGCGCATATCGACGATCCATACCCGGCCCTGGGCAGTCACGGTGTCGACCAGGGCAATCAGTTCCCGTGCCGCGCGCTTGAGCCAGTCGGCAGCGTCGATCCGTTTCGGTCCAGTGCTGCGGCCCTTGCCGTCGCGGACGAAGACCAGGTCGATATCGGAATTGAAGTTGAGTTCGTCGCCGCCGAGTTTGCCCAGGCCGATGATGGCCGGTCGTAATGGCAGCTCCTGATGGTCGATGAGTTGGCCGAAACGCTCGGCCACGCGTGTTTCTGCCGCCGCAAGGGCCAGTTCCAGGCATTGGCCGGCCAGGCTGGAGATGGCATGTCCGGTGGCGGCGATGTCGTGATGGCCGGCAAGGTCCTGCCAGAGGATGTGGGTCGAAGCCAGCTGGCGATAGCGCCGGAGGGCACCCGGCGCATCGTCTGCAAGAGCCTGCTCGTTCGGCGGTGAAACCGGCTTCGAGGGGTCGGGTGCATCGGGGAAGCGGCGCCGGGCTTCGGCGACGAAGCGGCAGCGCTCTTCGAGTTCGGCGACGGACAATGACTTGATCGGTCGTTTCATGCTCTGACTGCTTTGAGTCTGTCGTGTTTAGCAGCGGCGTTGACCAGTGCCCGGAACAGGGCTCGCTGGCTGCTGCGTTGTGGCAGGTATTCCGGATGCCACTGTACGCCGATGATGAAATGATTGCCGCCCGATTCGATGGCCTGGACGATGCCGTTAGCTTCGACCGCGCTGATGCGCAGTGTCTCGCCGAGGCGGTCAATGGCCTGGGAATGCAGGGCGTTGACGTGCATTTCGTCGACGCCGGTAATGGCCGCCAGGTGCGTGTGCGCCACTACTTCGACCCGCTTGCGCGGCAGGACGGAACGAATGGCCGGGTACTCCTCGTAGAAGCCCTCGATGTTCTGATACAGACTGCCGCCGGCGACCACGTTGATTAACTGCATGCCCCGGCAAATGCCCATCAGCGGCAGATTCCGGTCCAGTGCGGCCGTGATCAGTCCTTTCTCCAGTTCGTCTCGACCAGTATTGATGCCGCCGGTCTTGGTGGTCAGCAAACGCCGGATGAAGAACATCATGGGAAACAGTACGATGCCGAGAAACCGTCGCCAGCCAGGCGTCCCCCGATCTTTAAACTCATCAAGTTCGGGCAGGCGCTGTTGTCCATACAGCTTGGGGCTGACGTCGGCACCGCCGCCGATGATCAATCCATCCAGCCCGTTGATCGGGTGTGGCTGATGCGGCTGGATTCGTACCGGCCGTCCGCCAGCCTTGCGCACGGCCCGGGCAGTGAACAACCATGCCGACAGGCCGCCTTTGTCGGGGCCGGTGATCCCGATGACAGGGCGACGGCTCACGACCACAAGCGCTGCAGAATTCCGGCCAGCCAGCGCTTGATGCCACCCGGCGTATCCAGGTAGCGTCTGCATTCGGCTTCGAGCGCCTCGGGACGCTCGGCCAGTTGCTCAACGGCCATCCAGTGGTTCCAGGGTACGGCCAGTGACCAGTCGGGCTCATCGATCAGGCAGTTGGGCAGGCGGTAATGCCAGGCCGGGCGCGGCTTGATCAGTTCTGTTTCCACGGGTGCGGCCATCACCCGTTCACGATCGAGGTGTGCCAGCAATGGCAACAGGTCGAGCGGCCGGTTGCGCGTTGGCGTGAAGTTGAGGAAGTCATCGATCAGTTGCCGTCGGTCCGGATGGTAGCCGGGATCCAGCACATGGGCTACGTAGTCTTCTGGATAGGGCTGTACGTAGGGAGTGATGCGACGGGAAAAGTCGACGTCCTCGATTTCAATCAGCCACTCGTAGCGCAGCAGGAATGCGCGCAACACGGCCAGGATGTTGCCGACTGCCAGGCTGGAGACCTCGATGTTGAGATGCAGCCCGAAAGCGTAGAAGGGCGAGGAGTGAGTGCCGCGTGCGCCGGCCTGGTGCAGTTGGCGGCGAATTGCGTCAAGACGGGCCAGTTCCGTCCACGGCACTGGCGGGCCGACCAGTTCCAGCGGCACGATCAGTCCGGCGACCTTCGAGAGGACCTGCTCGAGATTGTCGCGAACCTGGCCATCGCCAAGGTCGATGCCTATCTCCTGGAGGTACTTCTGGTAGCCCCGGCGCTTCAGTACGTCGGCGTCGAGCTCGATACGAAAATCACCCAGTTCAGTATTGGCGACCGTGCTCTCGAATGGGCTGCAACGTTTTAAATCGCCGCCGACCACTGCCATGACCGATTCGGCGACCTGCTCCGGAGTCACCCCGCTCATTTCCAGTTCCACTCCCACTTTCCGGGCTTTCCCCCGGGGTGTGTCGCGGCGCGGAGGGGCAATGAATTTATGATGGCTTTGCAATGCGTTGGCCGTAGACTGGAAATGTTCGCTTCAGAGGATAGCGCAGACGATGTGCATCGACCTTCGCAGGCAGCGTTTTAGGGGTGGGGAAAGCCGGCCTCGGCCAGCAGTCCATGTAACTTTTGATCGAGCCATGGCGCGATGCCGAAGCAGACGCGGGCAATGCCGCCGGCACCTTGGATGTACTGGTGGCGCTTGATTTCATCCCAGTCCAGCGGCGGGTCGATTAGCACCGATCGCACGTTGGAGTACTGGTCGGCCAGTTTGACCAGGCGCGTCTGACTGCAGCGACTGCTCAGTCGACGAGCCTGGGCTGGCTTGCGCTCGGCAAGCGGCATTGCAGCGAAATCGGGCGGGTCGGTCAGACCATCGACCAGCACGTGGATCCGCTCGCCGAAGTGCTGCCGGATTTCGGCCAGGGTCAGCTCCGTGTCCTCGACAATATCGTGTAGCCAAGCAGCTGCCACTGCCTCAACCGAGCCGCCGCCCTGGTCGACCAGCGATGCGACCTCGGCGAGGTGTTCGACACAGGGCTGGCGTGCCCGGTTGGGTCGGCACATGCCCGCGTGCGCGGCACGCGCCAGCGTCTCTGCCCGTTCAATCAGGGCCTGCTCGTCGTGTGAGCGAAACTTGGTCATCTGCGGCGAGGAGTCTCGGTCGAATGGTCAACCGACAGCTTAGCCGAATGCCCACATCGCATGTGAACCCGCTCCGGCCCACGAATCGCGAATGCGCTGCAGCTCCCGGTTCAGCGCAGCCTCCTAAAAAGAAACCCCGGCACAGTGGCCGGGGTTTCTCGGGTGTTGCACTAGTGTTGCAAAAGGCAACGAGCTAGGGACTAGAAGATTTTGGTTCCAGGCAAGGCGCGGGGTGGCTGAAAAGCGGAGCGTACCTTAATGGTACGTGAGCATTTTCAGCCACCACGCAACGCCGCATGGGGCCAAAAGATTCGGTCCCGGCACTTACATCATGCCGCCCATTCCGCCCATGCCACCCATACCACCCATATCGGGCGCACCGCCGGCGTCATCGTCCTTCGGCATCTCGGCGATGGCGCACTCGGTGGTGATCATCAGGCCAGCCACGGAGCCGGCGTTCTGCAGGGCCGTGCGGGTGACCTTGGTCGGGTCGAGAATGCCGGCCTCGATCATGTCAACGAACTCGCCGGTGGCGGCGTTGTAGCCGTAGTTGCCTTCGCCGGCAGCAACGTCGTTCAGGATGACCGAGGGCTCGCCGCCGGAGTTGGAGACGATTTTCCGGAGCGGTTCCTGCATGGCGCGCATGGCAATGCGGATACCCACGTTCTGGTCCTCGTTGTCGCCGGTCAGGCCGTCAATGGCCTTGTAGGCGCGGATCAGGGCGGTACCGCCGCCAGGCACCACGCCTTCCTCGACGGCTGCACGGGTCGCGTGCAGGGCGTCTTCGACACGGGCCTTCTTCTCCTTCATCTCGACTTCGGTGGCGGCGCCGACCTTGATCACGGCCACACCGCCGGCCAGCTTGGCCACACGTTCCTGCAGCTTCTCGCGATCGTAGTCGGAGCTGGCGTCCTCGATCTGGGCACGAATCTGGCCGACCCGGGACTCGATGGCCGAACCTTCGCCGGCACCGTCGATGATGGTGGTGTTTTCCTTGTCGATCTGGACCTTCTTGGCCGAACCGAGCTGGTCGATGGTGGTCTTCTCCAGGCTCAGACCGATGTCCTCGGAGATGACCTGACCGCCGGTCAGTACTGCCATGTCTTCGAGCATGGCCTTGCGACGATCACCGAAGCCAGGGGCCTTGACGGCCGCGACCTTGACGGTGCCGCGCAGGTTGTTGACCACCAGCGTGGCCAGGGCTTCGCCCTCGATGTCCTCGGCGACGATCAACAGGCTGCGGGACTGCTTGGCGACCTCTTCGAGGACCGGCAGCAGTTCGCGCACGTTGGAGATCTTCTTGTCGTGCAGCAGGACGTAGGGGTTTTCGAGATCGACCTGCATGGTCTGCTGGTCGGTAACGAAGTAGGGTGAGAGGTAGCCGCGGTCGAACTGCATGCCTTCGACAACATCGAGTTCGTTGTACAGCGACTGGCCTTCCTCGACGGTGATGACGCCTTCCTTGCCGACCTTACCCATGGCCTCGGCGATGATCTTGCCGATTTCCTCATCGCTGTTGGCCGAGATGGTGCCGACCTGGGCAATGGCCTTGTCGTCGGTGCACGGGGTGGAGAGCTTCCTGAGCTCCTCGGTGGCGGCACGCACCGCCTTGTCGATGCCGCGCTTGAGATCCATCGGGTTCATGCCGGCGGCAACCGACTTCACGCCTTCACGCAGCATGGCATGGGCCAGTACGGTCGCGGTAGTGGTGCCGTCACCGGCTTCATCGGAAGTCTGGGAAGCGACCTCCTTGACCATCTGGGCGCCCATGTTCTCGAACTTGTCTTCCAGTTCGATTTCCTTGGCCACGGACACACCGTCCTTGGTCATGGTCGGCGCGCCAAAGCTCTTTTCGAGCACGACGTTGCGGCCCTTGGGCCCCAGTGTCACGCTGACGGCACGGGCCAGCACGTCCACACCCTTGAGGATGCGGTTGCGGGCGTCTTCGGAAAATCGTACTTCTTTGCCACTCATGGTTGGGAATCCTCTAATTGAATTGCGTTCGTGATAGCAGACGGGTTTGTGATCAGGACTCGATGACGGCCATGATGTCGTCTTCGCGCATCACCAGCAGTTCGTCTTCTTCGACCTTGACCTCGGTGCCGGAATACTTTCCGAACAGCACCTTGTCGCCGACCTTCACGTCCAGGGCGCGCTGCTCGCCGTTCTCGAGCACCTTGCCGTTGCCCACCGCCAGCACTTCGCCGCGGATGGGCTTTTCGGTGGCGCTGTCGGGAATGACGATGCCGCCCGGAGTGGTGCGCTCTTCTTCCACGCGCTTGACGATGACGCGATCATGCAAAGGACGCAGTTTCATGGGTATTTCTCCCTTAACAACAATTGTCTTGTGATTAAAAATTCGCGCGCCGCGTGCAGCCTTGAAAACGGCCGCTTGCGGTGCATCCTTGGGTTGTTGCGGTGCGAGGCAAAACGGGTTTGCGACTCACCGCGGACACGCTCTGGCAAATGGAGCCCACCGAGAGGCATTTCAAGGCTTGAGCGGATATGATCGTGATTATTTTGACCCGGGTTTCGCGCTACCCTTTCAACCTGGCATGACGATACGGAGCTGGCCATGAGTGATGACATCTGCCTGGTGCTGACCACCTGCCCGGACGAACAGTCGGCTGAACGCCTGGCCGAGGTGCTGGTCGAACAACGTTTGGCAGCCTGCGTTTCGGCTGGCAGCCCTGCAGTTTCCACCTATCCTTGGCAGGGCCGAGTCGAACGTGAGCGCGAGATTCCGTTGACGATCAAGACCGCCCGCAGCCGGGTGCCGGTCCTGACCGAGACGCTGGTTGCCCACCACCCTTATGAGGTGCCGGAAGTGCTGGTGCTGCCGGTAGTCGACGGGTTGGATGCCTATACGCAATGGATCAGGGACTGGCTTAAGTAATGATGAGAGAAGTATCCTGGCGGCCCAGCCGCCTCGCCCCGCTGGCCGCACTGCTGCTGGCGCTTGCAGCGCTCGCTCCGCTTCAGGCCCAGATCAGCCCCGACGACCTGCTGCCGGTCGATGATGCCTTCGCCATCGATGCGGTGCTCGACGACGGCGAGCTGGTCATCGGCTGGAATATCGCCGACGGCTATTACATGTATCGCCATGCCTTCCATTTCGAGGCGGCCAGCGATGGGTTGGAACTGGGAGAGCCGCAGATACCGTCCGGCGAGCAGACCGTCGACGAGTTTTTCGGCGAAACCGAGACCTATCGAGACCGGGTAGAGATCCGCATTCCGGTCGTTCAGCAGCCCGTTGACGGCCGCGTGGTGGTCGATGTGCGCTCGCAGGGCTGTGCCGATCTCGGCGTGTGCTATCCGCCACATCGCCAGCAGGTCGACCTGGCCTGGCAGGTGCCGGCGACAGCGGCAGCGCCTGCTGCCAGCGGTCTGCCTTCGCCACCGCCTGCAGGAGCCGGGCTCGGCGATCTGTTCGGTTCTTCAGCGGGCGGCGCGCTGCCCGCCGAAGAGGCCTTCACTTTCGAAGCCCTGGCGGTGGATCCGGGGCGCATCCTGGTGCGATTCGTCGCCCGGCCTGATTACTATCTCTACCGCGAGCAGTTCGAGTTTCGGGTTCTCGACGAGGGTGTCGACGTCGTCCAGGCCCTGCTGCCGGACGGTGAGCCGATGGTCGACGAGTTCTTCGGTGAGACGACGGTATATTTCGGTGAGGTCGAGATCCCGCTGGAACTGAGTCGCCCGGCCGGGGACGCGCGGGCCGTGACGCTTGAAGCCGACTTTCAGGGCTGCTGGGAAGGTGGTATCTGCTATCCACCGATGAGCCGTACGCTGAGCGTCGACCTGCCGGTTGCCGCCGAGGGTATTCGCGCCGGGGAAGTGACACCGGCAGGGCCTGCGGGGGCCGTGCCGGAAGTCGTCATGGCCGAGCAGGATCGTCTTGCCGCCGCCCTGGCCGGTCGCCCGGCGCTGGCACTGACGCTGTTCCTGGTCGCCGGCCTGCTGCTGGCGTTTACCCCCTGTGTGTTTCCGATGGTGCCGATCCTCTCCGGCCTGATTGCCGGTGAAGGCGATCGCATGACCACGGCCCGTGCCTTCCGCCTGTCGGTGGTCTACGTGCTGGCCATGGCGCTGGTCTATACGGCTTTCGGCGTGGTGGCCGGCCTGTTCGGCCAGAATCTCCAGGCGATTTTCCAGCACCCGGCGGTGCTGAGCGGTTTTGCCGGCCTGTTCGTGCTGCTGTCGCTGGCGATGTTCGGGTTCTATGAGCTGCAACTGCCGGCGTCATGGCAGACAAAACTCAATGAAATGTCGAACCGGGCCGAGGGCGGCACACTGATGGGGGCGGCCATCATGGGTGCGCTGTCGGCGCTGATCGTCGGGCCTTGCGTGGCACCGGCGCTGATGGGGGCGTTGATCTACATTGGCCAGACCGGCGATGCCGTGCTCGGCGGTGCGGCATTGTTCGCCATGGCCATCGGCATGGGGATTCCGCTGGTGGTGTGGGGCACTTCGGCCGGCAAGTTGCTGCCGCGGGCCGGTGGCTGGATGGACGCGGTCAAGGCCGTGTTCGGTGTCGGCCTGCTGGCGCTGGCCATCTGGATGCTCGAGCGCGTCGTGCCGCCGGCAGCCATCATGTTCCTTTGGGGTGCCCTGGCGGTGGCCTGCGGCGTCTACCTGGGTGCGCTGACACGCCTTGATGAGGCTGTCTCGGGCTGGCGCAAGCTGTGGCAGGCACTCGGCGTGATCCTGCTGGTGCTGGGCATCCTGCAGCTGATCGGCGCTGCTTCCGGCGGGCGCGACTGGACCCGGCCGCTGAACCACCTGGCCGGCGGTGGAGTCGCCGCCACGCCCGCCGCCGAGGTCAGTTTCCGCCAGGTCGAGACCCTGGACGAGTTGCAGGGCGCGATTGCCTCGTCCACCCGCCCGGTGTTTGTCGACTTTTACGCCGACTGGTGCGTGGATTGCGTGCGCATGGAACGACGCACCTTCCCCGACCCGGAAGTGGCCCGGCGCATGGCCGAGTTCACCCTGCTCAAGGTCGACGTCACCGCCTACAACAGTGATCACCAGGAGGTCCTGTCGCATTTTGGCCTGATCGGTCCGCCGGCCTATCTGTTCTTTGTCGATGGTGAAGAGCTGAAGCAGCACCGCACTTTCGGCTTCCTCAACCCGAATCGCTTCGCCAGCCTGCTTGACGAGGTCAGTTCATGAGGACTTTTCGCCTGTTCATGATCGTTGCCATTCTCGGTTTCGGGTTGGGCGCCGGGCTGGCCTGGATGACACGGAGCGGTGACCCGTCACCTTCGCCGGGAACCGAGGGCGCCGGGGTTGGCGATATGCGGCCGGATTTCCGTCACGCCACGTTGGACGATGACTGGCTGAGCGCGACGGATTTCGACGGCCAGCCCATGCTGGTCAACTTCTGGGCGACCTGGTGTGCTCCCTGCCGACGTGAAATGCCGGTGCTCCAGGCCGCCAGTGAAGACTACGCCGGGCAGCTGGCGGTTCTCGGTATTGCCCTTGATGAGCCCGAGCCGGTGCGCGAATTCCTCGATGAGCTGGGGATCACCTATCCGGTGGCGGTCGGCAGCAGTGACGTGATGGATACCCAGCGTGCCTGGGGCAACTCTGCCGGTGTGCTGCCCTTCACGGTACTGGTCGACGCCGACGGGGTGATCCAGTGGCAGCACTACGGGGAGGTCACCGCTGATGAGCTCGACGAAGTGCTGGGGGAATGGCTGTAATCGGCTGAGCGTGGCTGGAAACGTAAAATGTGAAACGTAGATCGGGGGTATTGCCGTGCCGCATTTTTTGTGGCGGGGGTGGCCAACGGCGGGGGCGTGCCATTGGCCAGCACTCACCGGATCGGAACCCGGGAGTTCGCCCCCGTTTTAGGCCTGAGCGGGGTGCAGCAAGCGCTGAATTCTGCCGCCGGCGAATGTGGGGCCGCCCACGATTTGGTCAAACTTCGCCGATTTTCCCCGAACGTGTAGACATATCCACGCCGATACGGCACAATCTCCCACTTTGAAGGTCGGAGTCGTCATGACCGCAGTTCTGGTTGTTCATGGGCCCAATCTGAACCTGCTCGGGACCCGTGAGCCGGAAGTCTACGGTCAGACGACGCTGGATGAAATCAATGCCCGCCTGGCCCGATTTGCGGCCAGTTGCGGTATTGATCTGGACTGCTTTCAGTCCAATGCCGAACACGAACTGGTCGATAGAATCCAGCGTTCGGTGGCGGACGGAACGGACTGGATTATCGTCAATCCGGCCGGGCTGACCCATACCTCCGTGGTGTTGCGCGACGCGCTCGCGGCGGTCGGCCTGCCGTTTGTCGAAGTGCACTTGAGCAATCCGCATGCGCGCGAACCTTTCCGGCATCGCTCCATGGTCAGTGATCTGGCTACCGGCACCGTCGCCGGATTTGGTGCTGATTCCTACCTGCTCGCGCTGCAGGCGGTAGTCAATCGAATAGAACCCCCGGGGTAGTAAAGACAATGGATTTGAGAAAAATCAAGAAGCTGATCGAACTGCTCGAAGAATCCCAGCTGGCCGAGATCGAGATTCATGAAGGCGAGGAGTCGGTACGACTGACTCGCCAGCACCCGCAGCCGGCCGGAATGCAGGCCTTCGCCATGCCGCCGCAGGCTTCGGCGGCCCCGACATCGACACCGGTAGCGGCTCAGCAGCCGATGACCAGTAGTCTTGCCGATGGTGGTGGGGATGCCGATGCCGAGGCCCCTTTGCCTGAGGGCGATGTGGTTCGCTCACCGATGGTGGGTACGTTCTATTCCTCCTCCAGTCCAGAGGTGGACCCTTTCGTGAAGGTCGGTAGCAGCGTATCAACCGGCGATACCCTGTGCCTGGTCGAAGCGATGAAGATGTTCAACCAGATCGAGGCCGAGTTCCCGGGCAAGGTCGTGGCCGTACTGGTCGAGGATGGTCAGCCGGTGGAGTTCGATCAGCCGCTGTTCGTCATCGAGAAGGGCTGATTATGCGAGCGTTCAGGAAGGTTCTGATCGCCAATCGTGGCGAGATCGCACTGCGCATCCAGCGTGCCTGCCAGGCGATGGGAATTCGCACCGTAGCAGTTCATTCGACGGTCGATCGCAATCTCAAGCACGTCGGCATGGCCGATGAGTCGGTCTGTATCGGTCCGGCCCCCGCGGCGCAGAGTTACCTCAACGTGCCGGCTATCATCGCGGCCATGGAGGTGACCGATGCCGAGGCCGTGCATCCCGGTTACGGTT
Organism: Wenzhouxiangella sp.; assembly: GCA_007127425.1. GTDB lineage: Bacteria > Pseudomonadota > Gammaproteobacteria > Xanthomonadales > Wenzhouxiangellaceae > Wenzhouxiangella. The sequence goes on along the minus strand of SKZJ01000202.1, from coordinate 1,162 downwards.
TTCTGGCCGAGAACGCGGATTTTGCCGAACGGGTCGAAGAGTCGGGATTCACTTTCATCGGCCCGCGGGCAGAGACCATCCGCCTGATGGGCGACAAGGTGTCGGCCATCAACGCCATGCGCCAGGCGGGTGTTCCCTGCGTGCCCGGCTCCAACGGCCCGCTCGACAATGATGAAGCACGATCGATCCGGTTGGCGGAGGAGATTGGTTATCCGGTGCTGATCAAGGCCGCAGCCGGCGGTGGCGGCCGCGGTATGCGGGTGGTCGAACGCCCTGAAGACCTGGTCAAGTCGATCAGCCTCACACGCCAGGAGGCCAAGAGCGGCTTCGGTGACGATACCGTCTACATGGAAAAGTACCTGACCAATCCCCGTCATGTCGAGATCCAGGTGCTGGCTGATGCCCACGGCAACGCGGTCCATCTCGGTGAGCGTGACTGCTCCATGCAGCGTCGCCACCAGAAGGTGATCGAGGAAGCGCCGGCGCCGGGGATCACCGCCGAGGAACGCGAGCGCATCGGGCGCACCTGTACCGATGCCTGCAAGCGCATCGGCTATCTCGGCGCGGGAACCTTCGAGTTCCTTTACGAAGACGGCGAGTTCTACTTTATCGAAATGAACACGCGAATCCAGGTTGAGCACCCGGTGACCGAATGCGTGACCGGTCTCGACCTGATCCGTGCCCAGATCCTGGCCGCAGCCGGTGAGCCGTTGCCCTTCCGGCAGGAAGACGTGCATATCCAGGGGCACGCCATCGAATGCCGCATCAATGCCGAGGACCCGGAGACATTCATTCCCCAGCCCGGTCGCATCGATGCCTTTCATGCCCCCGGCGGGCCCGGCATCCGCGTTGATTCACACATCTACGACGGCTACAGCGTGCCGCCGAATTATGACTCCATGATCGGCAAGTTGATCGCCCACGGCGAGGATCGTGAAACGGCGATTGCCCGAATGCGGGTCGCCCTGGATGAAATGGTTCTCAGGGGAGTCAAGAACAATATCCCGTTGCACCAGCGCCTGCTGAAAGACTCCGGCTTCGTCGAAGGCGGAACGAATATTCACTACCTGGAGAAGTTGCTGAAAGGCGGGTAAAGGTGAAAGGTAAAAGGTGAAAGGAGGGGAGTGAAAGGAAAGGTTCTAGCCTTTTACCTTTCACCTTT
>SKZJ01000042.1 GCA_007127425.1 Wenzhouxiangella sp. | reverse complement strand
TGATCTGTGGATGGTTGGTGCTGATGGTGGCATGGCCTGGCGCCTGACCAGCCATCCCGGCCTGGAGCTGTTCCCGAAGTTCGCACCCGACGGGCGCAGCATCGCCTTTACCGGCCAGTACGGTGGCGACGAGCAGGTGTACGTGATTCCGGCCATCGGCGGCGAGCCGGTGCAACTGACCTGGTACCCGGCTACCGGTCCACTGCCGGCCCGCTGGGGCTATGATAACCAGGTCTACGGCTGGACCCCGGATGGTGAGCGTATCCTGTTCCGTTCCCAGCGCGATGCCTGGGGCTCGAGTACGGCCACCCTGTATACGGTTGCGCGCGATGGCGGGCTGCCCGAAGCATTGCCGATACCGGTCTCCGGTGCCGGAACTTTCACTGAAGACGGCAGCAAGGTGTTCTACTCACCGCTGTTTCGTGATTTTCGTACCTGGAAGCGCTACCAGGGCGGCTGGTCCCAGAACCTGTGGCTATTCGATCTCGAAAACGACGACGCCCGCCAGGTGACCGATCACCCCCGTACCGACCGCGACCCGATGTGGATCGACGGCGTGGGCTATTTCGTCTCCGACCGCGACGGCACGCTCAATCTTTACCGTGTCGATCCCGACAGCCTGGAGGCCGAACAGCTGACCTTTCACGATGATTGGGACGTTCGCTGGGCCAGCGCCGGCAATGACGGGCGCATCGTGTACGAGTTCAATGGTGAGTTGCGAGTCTTTGATACCCGGGACGACATCGATAGCGGCATTGAAGTGTTCGTGCCCGATGACGGTGTCAACCGCCGCGAGCGCACGGTCGATGTGGCCGGACAGATCAACGACGCACGCCTGAGCCCGACGGGTCAGCGCGTATTGTTCGGGGCCCGTGGCAACCTGTTCAACGCCCCGGTGGGCGAGGGCCTGACCCGCAACCTGACTGATCGCTCAACCGCCCATGATCGCGAAGCGGCCTGGTTCCCGGACGGGCAGTCGATCGTTTTCATCTCCGATGAGAGCGGCGAGGAAGAGCTGTACCGCGTGCCGGCCGACGGCAGCGAGCCGCCGACCGCATTGACTGCCGGCAATCAGACCCGTTTCTACCGTCCGCGGGTTTCACCCGACGGCGAGCATGTGGCTGTCTCAGACAAGGAAGGCCGCATCCTGGTGTTGCGGGCCGACGGCAACGGGGACTTGCGCGAGGCCGGCCTCGATCCGGGCTGGCGCAATCGTGATTACGCGTGGTCGCCGGACGGGCGCTGGCTGGCTTTCAGCCAGACGCAGCACACGGGACTGCGTGCACTTTACGTCCACGGACTCGACAGTGGCCAGACACGCCAGATCAGCACCGGGATGCACTCGGAGTACGCGCCGGCCTTCTCGCCCGACGGCCAGTACCTCTACTTCCTCGGTGACCGCGAGTTTGCCCCGCAGATCTCGCAGCGCGAGTGGAACTACGCCACCAACCGAATGACCGGCGTCCACGGCTTCGCACTGACCGCCGATGCAGACAATCCCTTTGCCGCGCGTGATGTCGATGAACCAGGGGTCAACGGAAATGACAACGACGACAACAACGATGATGGCGAGGACGGCAACGGCCGGGTCGAAATCGATTTCGACGGCCTGGACGATCGGCTGTTCCGGGTGCCGGTGGAAGCCGGCAACTACATCGCCCTGTCGGTGATCGACGGCGCCATTGTGCTTACTGAGCAGGATGCCTTCTACTACGGACGTGCGCCGGAACGCCAGCCGCGGCTGAAGCTGTTCATGGTCGAAGAGCGTGAACTCAAGGACTTTACCGGTGAGTTGCAGTCGATGGATATCAGCGCCGACGGCAAGCACGTGCTGGTCCGGCAGAACGGCAACTGGCAGGTGTTCGAGTTCGCCCGTGAGGGCCAGGATCCCAAGGCGGTGGCGACTTCCGGCCTGCGCGCCGGCATTGACCCGGTGGCCGAGTGGGCGACCGTCTTCGACGAAGTCTGGCGCCGGTTCCGCGATCACTTCTACGTCGAGAACATGCACGGCTACGACTGGGAAGCGTTGCGCGAGCAGTATCGCCCATGGCTGGCCCATGTTGCCCATCGCAGCGATCTCAACTACCTGATGGGGGAGATGATCTCCGAACTCAACGTCAGTCATGCCTACGTCAGCGGTGGCGACGAAGGCCTGCCTGATCGGCCGACCGTCGCTCTGCTCGGCGCGCGCTTCGAAATCGAAGATGATCGTTACCGTATCGCCAGGATCCTCGAAGGCCAGAACGACGAACCGCGCTACCGCTCGCCGCTGACCGAAAGCGGGGTGAACGTGGACGAGGGAGACTACATCCTGGCCATCAACGGTCGCTCACTGACCGCCGACGACAACATCTACCGCCGCCTGACCCTGCCGTCGGGCCAACCGGTGGCGCTGACCGTCAGCGACCGTGCTCAGGGCGGCGAAACGCGCGAATTGCTGGTCAATCCGGTCAGCGACGAAACCCCGTTGCATTACCTCGGCTGGGTATTGGACAACCATCGCCGGGTCAGCGAGGCCACCGATGGTCGCGTCGGCTACCTCCACGTCCCCGACATGGGCCCGAACGGTATCCGCGAGTTCATCAAGTGGTTCTATGGGCAGATCCGCAAGGAAGGGTTGGTCATCGACGTGCGCTCCAACGGCGGCGGCAACGTCTCTCAGATGCTGATCGAGCGCCTGGCCCGCCGGCCACTGGCACTGGGCTACTCGCGCACCATGCCGTATGCCTCCACTTACCCGAACCAGGCGTTCAACGGCCACATGGTGGCGCTGCTGGACGAAAACTCCGCCTCCGACGGCGACATCTTCCCGTGGCAGTTCCGCAACGCCGGTCTCGGCCCGCTGATCGGCAAGAAGAGTTGGGGCGGGGTCGTCGGCATCACCGATCACGGCCCACTGATCGACGGCGGCTCGGTCAACGTACCCGAGTTCGGCTTCACCGATGTCGACGGCGACTACGTCATCGAAGGCGAGGGCGTGACCCCCGATATCGAAGTCGACAACCATCCGGCCAGCGTGATCGCCGGGCGCGACCGCCAGCTCGAACGCGCAATCGAGGAAGTCATGAACAGGATCGAGTCCGACCCGCCGCGCTTCCCGGAGCGGCCCGAGGCGCCGGTCAAGCTGGATTGATCGACGGGCGGAGGCGGGGTGGCGAGCGGTCTTGTCCGTGGCCGGGTTCGAGGCGAATCGCCTCCTCATGGATTCGAGCCTGGTGGCGTTCTGGTGCCGTGAAATATCGCTGCACTTCTGGCTAGACTTTGCAGGTAGCTGAGAAATGGGGCCGCCTGAAGTACGGATGCGCCGTGCCGGCTTCCATCACCTCGAACCCGGCCACGGACAAGACCACTCGCCACCTGAGGTGTGGGAGTAGGTTGAGGGTTGACGGCGGTCGGTGCCAACGTCCTACTTTCAACCTTCTCAAACCTTTCAAAGCGGGTGGTATTCGAGCGAGCGCGGCCTTAAGCGGGTGCGGAATCAACCACCATGCAAATCCCGACCCTGCTGCCGCACCAATTGTTTTATCGAAGGCATTCAGGTTATGAGTGGCAACGGGCCAATCTCACCGACGCAAGGGCCACGGAGGTCGCATTACCCGCCATGACCGATCACCCGATTAAGGCCGCGCTCGCTCGGATGCCACCCGCTGGCTCTCACCCGACTTCCAGCCAGTCCTCCAGCGGCGGGCAGGAGCAGACCAGGTTGCGGTCGCCGTAGACATTGTCGACGCGTCCGACCGGGGCGAAGAACTTGTGCAGTTTCAGCTCTTTCACCGGCCAGCCGGCCTCGGCGCGCGTGTAGGCGTGCGGCCAGTCGTCGTCGGCCAGCTCCAGGGCCGTGTGCGGGGCGTTTCTCAGCGGATTGTCTTCGGCATCC
>SKZJ01000270.1 GCA_007127425.1 Wenzhouxiangella sp. | reverse complement strand
CGGCGCGGCGGCGGCGCCAGTATCGCCGGTCGCTGGCCGACACCAGTCCGCCAATCATCATCAATGCCGCACCGCCCCAGATCCAGCGCACGAAGGGCTTGATGTGAATGCGGATGCTCCAGGCACCGCTGGCGGCATCGAGTTCCTCACCCATGGCGATGTAGAGATCGCGCGTGATGCCGGGACGCAAGGCGACCTGGGTCATGACCTGGCCGCCACGATGATAGAGACGCTTTTGCGGGTTCATCTGCGCGACTTCGCGGTCGTTGCGATATACCGTAAAGCGGGCTTCATCGGCGCGCCAGTTGGGACCCTTGACCTGGGCGACTTCGTGCAGTTCGAACCGGTAGCCGGCTGCTTCGACGGTCTGGCCCGGGGCGATGCGCATGTCGCGCTCGAAGGTGGTCGACTCGACCATGGCGACACCGATCAGGAACACGCCGACGCCGAAATGGGCCAGGGTCATGCCCCACTGGTGCAAGGCCAGGCCGGAACGGGTGCTGCGCGACTGGCGCAGTGCCCAGGCCACGGCCCCGGCCATGACCCAGATGCCGCCGATCCAGCCGGTGATGGCGCGCAGGTTCCAGGCACCCAGTGCGGCGCTGATGATCAGCCCGAGCACGACGGCCACGGCGGCACTGGCCGCCAGCGGGCGGATCACCCGCATCACCTCATCCTGTTTCCAGCGCGTGAACGGCCCGAGCGGCAGCAGGATCACGATGGGGGTCATCAGCAGGATGAACATGGCGCCGAAGTAGGGCGGACCGACCGAGATTTGCCCCCAGCCCATGAAGTCGATGATCAGCGGGTAAAGCGTACCGAGCAACACCATGGCGGCGGATACGGTAAAGAACACGTTGTTGATCACCAGCATGGTTTCCCGGCTCATCCAGTCGAAGCCCGGGCCGGTCATGATGCGCGGGGCGCGCAGGGCATAGAGCAGCAGCGCGGCACCGGTGATCAGCGCCATGAAGATGAGAATGAACACGCCGCGTTCGGGATCGTGGGCGAAGGCGTGGACCGAGGTCAGCACGCCCGAGCGCACCAGGAAGGTGCCGAGCAGTGACATCGAAAAGGCGGCAATCGACAGCAACACGGTCCAGGCGGGAAACGAGCCGCGCTTCTCGGTGACCGCCTGAGAATGCAGCAGGGCGGTGCCGATCAGCCAGGGAATGAACGAGGCGTTCTCGACCGGATCCCAGAACCACCAGCCGCCCCAGCCCAGTTCGTAGTAGGCCCACCACGAACCCAGCGCGATGCCGCCGGTGAGAAACGCCCACGCCGACAGCGTCCAGGGACGCGCCCAGCGTACCCAGTCACGCTCGACCTTGCCGCCGAGCAGGCCGGCGATGGCGAAACCGAAGGCTACCGCGAAACCGACATAGCCCATGTAGAGCAATGGCGGGTGGAAGATCATGCCGGGGTCCTGCAGCAGCGGGTTGAGATCGCGCCCGTCGGTCGGGCCCGGCAGGATGCGGTCGAACGGATTGGAGGTCAGCAGCGTAAACAGCAAAAAGCCGATCGAGATGATGCCCATCACCGCCAGCACGCGGGTGACGAATGTACGTGGCAAGCTGCGCGAGAACGCGGCCACGGCCAGCATCCATCCACCCAGCATCAGCATCCAAAGCAGCAACGAGCCCTCATGCCCGCCCCAGACGGCCGAGAGCCGGTAATACCAGGGCAGCAGCAGGTTGGAATTGAGTGCCACGTAGGTGATGGTGAAGTCGTGGTTGAGGAAGGCCGCAGACAGGGCCACGTAGGCGGCGGCCAGGAATACGAAATGCCCGATCACCAGCGAGGTTGTCAGCCGCATCAGTGTTTCGTTGCCGCGCTGGGCGCCGTAAAGCGGCACGGTGCCCAGCAGCACGGCCAGAATCAGCGCCAGGATCAGTGATACTTGTCCGAATTCTGCAATCATTGCGGCATGCTCACTTCCGGCGGATGACCGGCTTTCTCAAGTGCCCGCATCACTTCCGGCGGCATGTAGGTCTCGTCATGGCGTGCCAGCACCTCGTGGGCCTTGAACGTGCCGGATTCGTCCATGAAACCGTGGGCGATCACGCCCTGGCCCTCGCGGAACAGGTCGGGCAGGATGCCGTTGAAGCTGACCATCACGTCGTGGGCACCGTCGGTCACACCGAAGGTCACCGCCAGGCTGTCGGGATCGCGGCTGACGGTGCCGTCGGCAACCAGACCGCCCAGGCGGATCTGGCGGTCGGGCGGCACGCTCTGTGCGTACACGTCGCTGGGGGTGACGAAAAACAGCATGTTGTCCTGCAGGGCGGTGATGGCGACCACCGTGGCCGCGCTCACACCCAGGACGATCAGGCCGACCAGGGTCAGTCTCTTCTTACGGGTTGGTGTCATCGTAACTACCTGTCTGCAAAGCTCTCTCTTCCCGGACCTCGGCCTCGATGCGGCGTTTCCTCAGCTGCGGCTGAATGAACTGCCAGGCGATGACTGCGGCAAAAATGCCGTAGCTGGTCCAGACATAAAATGCGTACTCGAAATCGGGAATCATGCGCTTGCTCCCAGTCGGGCCTGCACCCAGCCCTTGCGACGGTCCTGGTCGAGCAGGTCGTTGCGGGCGCGGTCAAGCAGGGCGGCGCCGAACATCAGTTTCACGGCGATGGTCATCCAGATCAGTGGCGGCATCATGCTTGCGTGCAGGGTCGACTCGCCCGAGAACAACCGGATCGTCGCGCCCTGGTGCAGCGTGGTCCACCATTCAACCGAAAAATGAATGATGGGAATGTTCACGATGCCGACCAAGATCAGGATACAGGCCACTCGAGCTCCCTTGCGGCGATCCTCGAAGGCAGCATACAGGCCCATGATGCCGAGGTAGATGAACAGCAACACCAGCATGGAAGTCAGGCGAGCGTCCCAGGCCCACCAGGTGCCCCACATCGGCCGGCCCCAGAGCGAACCGGTGGCCAGGCAGATAAAAGTGAAGGCGGCACCGATCGGGGCGCCGGCCATGGCCATGATCTCGACGGTGCGGATGCGCCACACCAGCGCGATGATCGCCAGGATGGCCATCACCACGTAGCCGGCCATGGCCTGCCAGGCGGCAGGCACATGAATGTAGAGAATGCGGAAACTGTCGGATTGCTGGTAATCCGGCGGCACGACGTAGATCGCCTGATACAGGCCGATGGCCGCGCATACGGCAAAAGCGCCCCACAGCCAGGGGGCGAGCACCTGGGCCAGGCGGTAGAACGTCGGCGGTGAGCCGAGGCGGTGGAAATTGACCTTGATGGTTTTCCAGATCATTCGATGTTCAGCCTCAATGCAGCACTGGTTGCCAGCGGCACCAGCGTAATGGCCAGAATCAGCAGTGCCCCCAGCAGTCCGAGGTGAGCCCGTGCACTCAAGCCGTCGGCAGCAGCCGACACCGCACCGGTGGCAAAGATCAGCACCGGCACGATGAGCGGGAACACCAGAATGGACAACAGGACGCTGCCGCGGTTCGTCCCCAGCGTCAGCGCGGCGGCCAGGCCGCCGACCAGGCTGAGGATGGGGGTGCCGATCAGCAGGCTCAAGACCAGCACCGGAAGGGCTTCGGCGGGCAGGTAAAGCATCTGTGCCGCCAGCGGCGCGAACACGATGACCGGTACGGCAGTGATCAGCCAGTGGCTGAACAGGCGTGCCACGACCAGCGCGCCGGCCGGGCAGTGGCCGATCCACCACTGTTCCAGGGTGCCATCGTCGAGATCGGGGCGGAAGAGGTTCTCCAGCGCCAGCAGGCTGGCAAGCAGGGCGGCGACCCAGATCATGCCCGGCGCGATCGCGGCGAGCAGGTTGGGGCCGGGGCCCACCCCCAGCGGAATGAGGATGATGACGGAAAACAGGAAGATCAGCGGCATCAGCGATTCGCCGCCGTG
>SKZJ01000326.1 GCA_007127425.1 Wenzhouxiangella sp. | reverse complement strand
GCATGCTCGAGCAGTACCCGATGCTGTGTTCGGACCGCTACGTCATCGTCCAGCAATGTCTCAAGCTGGCCGATGAGCTGGGCACGAAGCACTTCGCCCACGGCTGCACCGGCATGGGCAATGATCAGCTCCGATTTGACCAGTCGGTGCGCTCGCTTGGCGACTACGTCATCCACGCGCCGATCCGCGAGCTGCAGCGCCAGACCCGCAACGTGCGTGCCCACGAACTTGAATTGATGGCCGAGGCTGGAATTGAAGTGCCGGAATCGGCCAGTCGCTACTCGATCAACGAGAATCTGCTCGGCGTGACCCTCTCGGGTCAGGAGATCGACGAGTTCGGTGTGCCCGGTGATGATACCCATGTCTGGTGCCGGCCACGCAGCGAGTGGCCCGCGCAGCGACTGGAGCTGACGATTGGTTTTGATCAAGGCCGGGCGGTCAGCCTCAATGACAAGGCGGTCTCGGGGCCTGAGATGCTCTCGACCCTCAACCGCCGGCTCGGTGCCTACGGGGTCGGCCGACACGTCTATACCGGCGATGTCTCCATCGGACTGAAAGGACGCATCGTGTTCGAGTGCCCGGGCATCGATGCGCTGATGATCGCCCAGCGTGCGCTTCGCGAGGCGGTCAACACGCGCCTGCAGAACCAGTTCCACCAGACCATTGCCCAGCGCTGGGCTGAACTGGTCTACACCGGATTTTTCTTCGAGCCGCATAAGGCCGATCTCGAAGCTTACCTGGAAAGCGCCAATGATCACGTCACCGGCGTGGTGAGACTGGCGACCGACGGTGGCGCGGTGCAGGCCGTCGCGGTCGGGTCACGCTACCTGCTCAAAGACCCCGACTCGGTCTACGCCCAGTCGGCCGGCTGGACGCCGGAGGAGGCGGAGGGCTTTGTGAAGCTTTTAGGGCAATCCTCCACTTTGGCCGCCAGAATCAGGGGCAGGGAGTGAGTTGTCAGACCCCGTTGCGGGCGTCTCCAATCCTCGTCCGTCGGGGGTGCAACCCCGACCTACTCCTTCGGCCACCGTGTAGGTCGGCGCTGCGTCGCCGACGGACAACGTTGCGGGTGTCTCCAAGTCCCGAACGTCTGAAGCCAAGGACGAACAATGCTTGATCGAATCCTCCACCACCTCGGCGCCCTCATCGGGTGCGACAGCCAGAATCCGCCACGGGCGTTCGGGCCGGAGGCGGCCATGTTTACGCATTGTCGTGCAGTGCTGGAGCCGGCTGGTTTTACCGTCGAAATGACCGATTACGGCGACGGCCACGTCAACCTGTTCGCCCGTCGCGGCGAGCCGACGGTGCTGTTCAACTGCCACCTCGATACCGTGCCGGTCGGCGAGGGGTGGGCGAAGCCGCCGCTGGAACTGACCGTTGCAGACGGCCGCGCATACGGACGCGGGGCCTGCGACATCAAGGGCGCGGCTGCCGCCTTGCTGGCCATCGCCGAAACGACCGACCAGCCCATGGCCATCCTGTTCTCCTCCGACGAGGAAGGCGCGGAAGGCTGCTGCGTGAAGAACTTCGTGAAATCTGATCATCTCGGCGGTTTCACGCAGGCGGTCGTTTGCGAACCGACACGCGGTGAGGCCATCCTCGGCCACCGCGGCTTCTTGTCGGTCAAGGGCCATTTTTCGGGCGTGATGGGACACTCCTCGGAACTGCGCGCGCTGGACGACAACGCCAATCACCGTCTGGCCTGCTGGACGGCCGCAGCACTGGAGTACTGTCGTCACGAGGCGGCCGCCGGCCGGCCGACCTGTTTCAACCTCGGTCTCATCTCCGGCGGCACCAAGTCCAACGTGATTGCCGGCGACGCCAGCCTTCACTACTCCGCCCGGCTGGCACCGGGGCAGAGCAACGAGGTGCTGTTCGAAGCGCTCAAGGGCCTGGCCGGTGCCGATCAGCATGCCGAGTGGCTGATTCCGTTTGCCGGCTCGCCGCTGCCGGCGGCCGGGCGTGACCAGCAGGCCTCGCGCGCCTTCTGCCAGCGCCACGGGCTGACCATCGGGCGCCCGGTGGATTTCTGGACCGAGGCCTCTCTGTTTTCCGAGGCCGGCCTGGCGGCGCTGGTGCTCGGACCGGGTGACATCGCCCAGGCTCACGCCGTCGACGAGTGGGTGGCGCTCGATCAACTCGAATACGCCCTCGACCTGTATCGGAGAATCGTGACCGATGCCTGAGCTCAGACGGATCGTGGTCGAACTGCTGGGCCAGCTCGGTTCCAGCCGCGAGGCGCGCCAGTATCTCAAGCAGTTCTCGCGCGTGGAGGAATCGCGCTTTGCCGTGGTCAAGATCGGTGGCGCGGTCATGCGCGACGACCTTGACGAACTGGCCGCGGCGCTGGCCTTCCTGCACCGACTCGGCCTCACGCCCATCGTCCTGCACGGTGCCGGCCCGCAGCTCGATGAGGCCATGGAAGCCGCCGGCGTGCCGGTGGAAAAATGCAACGGCCTGCGGGTGACGACCGAGGAAGTCATGGCGGTGGCCCGACCGGTGATCTATCGCGCCAACACCCGCCTGGTCGATGCGCTGGAAGAACGTGGCGTGCGTGCCCGCGGTGTTCTCCACGGGGTGTTCAACGCCCGTCTGGCCGACCCGGAACGCCTGGGCCTGGTCGGCGAGATCGAGTCGGTCGAGCTTGAGCCAGTGCGAAGTGCCATCAGTAGCGGCGCCTTGCCGGTCGTGGCCTGCCTGGGGGAATCGGCATCGGGCCAGGTGATGAACATCAATGCCGATATCGCCGCGCGTGAACTGGTCTGGGCGGTCAGGCCGCACAAGGTCATCTTTCTGACCGGCACCGGCGGGCTGCTCGATCATCGCGGACGGGTCATCTCGGCCATCAGCCTGGTTAACGACTACGACCACCTGCTGGCCCAGGAGTGGGTTCATTCCGGCATGCGCCTGAAGCTGATGCAGATCCGTGAATTGCTGGAAGGCTTACCCTCTGATGCCTCGGTGTCGATCACCTCGGCGGCCAACCTGACCCGGGAGTTGTTCACCCATACCGGGGCCGGCACATTGATCCGCCGCGGCGAGGTCATCGAGTTTCACGAGCGGGTGCCGGCTGAACGGCTGAGTGAATTCGAGGCCTTGCTGGAAAACAGTTTCGACCGGCACTTGCAACCCGACTGGGTCGGGGGACGATCGGTTCGCGGGTTCTTGTGCGCCGAGAGCGGGCGCGCCGCCGCCCTGCTGGTCGATGGCGTCGATGGCATCCCTTACCTGGACAAGTTCGTCGTCACCCCCGAGGCCCAGGGCGAGGGCCTCGGCGCGGCCCTGTGGCAGGCGGTACGCCAGCACTGCCCGCAACTGTACTGGCGCGCCCGCGCGGCCAATCCGATTGCCGGCTGGTATTTCCAGCAATCGCACACAACGCACCGCAAGGGGCAGTGGATCGTCTATACCATAGGCGTGAGTGATCACGAACAACTGACGCGGCTGGCCGAAGATGCCGCGGGCCGCGATTCCGGATGGAAAATTTGACATGCATAAGACTCTGGCCCTCATCGGCGCACGCGGCTATACCGGCCGCACGCTGCTGGAACTGCTCCCCGGGCACCCGCAGTTGGAACTGGCGCTGGCGACCAGCGGTTCCAGCGCGGGCCGGCCGATTGCCGAAGAAGTGCCGGCGTGGCCGGACGCCTCGCAGTGCTTTGATGAATTGAAGCCGGACGGCGTGGCGGATGTGGCTGCCGATGTCTGGGTGCTGGCGCTGCCCAATGGCCAGAGTGCGCCGTGGATCGAGGCGATTGCCCGGACGCATCCGCAGGCCGTCGTTCTCGATCTGGGTGCGGACTGGCGATTCGACGGCGACTGGGCTTACGGGCTGACGGAATTCAACCGCGAAGCCATTGCCGGCTCACGGCGAATCGCCAACCCCGGTTGCTACGCCACCGGCACCCTGTT
>SKZJ01000254.1 GCA_007127425.1 Wenzhouxiangella sp. | reverse complement strand
TGAACCTGGCACATGAGCGCACGGCGGCCTACCTGGTCTCCGGGCACTGGGGCAAGAAGGCGTTGGCCGAGGCCGGCCGCGTGACGCGCACGCAGGTGGCCGGCAGCAGCGCCGATGTCGACTTTTGTGACCTGCCCGAACTCGGCCACCTGCCGGCCGATACGGCTTACCTGCACTTCACCGGCAACGAGACCATTCACGGCGTGCAGTACGTGGCCCCGCCGCAGGTGGGCGTGCCGCTGGCCGCCGATCTGTCCTCGGAATTCCTGTCGCGGCCGTATCCCTATAAAGACCTGGCCTTCGCCTATGCCGGGGCGCAGAAGAATTTCGGCATCGCCGGGGTGACCGTGGTGTTGATCCGCCGTGACCTGCTCGAACGCATTCCCGACGACCTGCCGCGCTACCTCGACTACCGCGCCTGGGTCGAGACCGGTTCCATGTTCAATACGCCGGTGACCTTCGCCTGGTTCGCGGCGCTGGAGATGTTGCGCTGGATCGAGCGCAAGGGCGGGCTGACCGCCATCGCCGCGGCCAACGAGGCCAAGGCGGCCACCCTGTACGCCGCCATCGACCAGAGCCGCTTCTACCACAATGCCGTCGCCGAGCATTGCCGCTCGCTGATGAACGTACCGTTCTTTATCAGCGACGATGCCCTGACCGCTCGCTTTGTCGAGGAAGCCGAACGCGCCGGCCTGTCGGGCCTGAAGGGTCATCGCGCCCTCGGCGGTCTGCGAGCCAGCCTGTACAATGCCCAGACCATGGATGCGGTGGAGAACCTCGTTGACTTCATGCAGGAATTCGAAAGACGGCACGGCTGATGTCGACTTGGGCTCGGTGCGCGAGCAGATCGATGACATCGACGAGCGCATCCAGGGCCTGATCGCCGAGCGCGCAAAGCTGGCCGAGCACGTGCGCGCGGTCAAGGGCGAGCTGGCCACGCCGGCCGACTACTACCGTCCCGACCGCGAGGCGCAGGTGCTCAGGCGCGTGATCGAGCGCAACGACGGCCCCTTGAGCGACAGCGTCATGCTGCACGTGTTCCGCGAGATCATGTCGGCCTGCCTGGCGCGCCAGGAACCGCTGCGGGTCGCGTACCTGGGGCCGGAAGGGACGTTCACCCAGCAGGCGGTCTACCGCCAGTTCGGGCACTCGGTCAATGCCAGTGCGCAGCCGAGCATCGAGGAAGTGTTCCGCCAGGTGCAGGGCGGCGAGGTCGATTTCGGTGTGGTGCCGATCGAGAATTCCTCGCAGGGCATCGTCACCCACACGCTGGACATGTTCCTGCACCACCAGGTGTGCATTGCCGCCGAGGTGGAGATGCGAATTCACCAGCACCTGCTCACCCGTGCGCGTCGGCTCGACGACATCGAGCGCGTCTACGCCCATCAGCAGTCCCTGTCGCAGTGCAAGCACTGGATCGAGAAACACCTGGCGCATGCCGAGTTGATTGCCCTGTCGAGCAACGCCGAGGCCGCGCGCCGGGTGCGCTACGCGCCGGATGCCGCCGCCATCGCCGGCCGGCATGCCGCCGAGGTGTACGGCCTGCCGGTGCTGTTTGCCAATATCGAGGATCACGTCGACAATACGACGCGCTTCCTGGTGCTCGGACGCGAACTGTTGCCGGCCTCCGGGGAAGACAAGACCACGTTGATGATCGCCGGTCTGGACGGCGCCGGGGCGCTGTTCTCGCTGCTCGAGCCGCTGGCCCGTCACGGCGTGAACATGACCCGTATCGAATCGCGTCCCTCGCGCCGCGAGCGCTGGCAGTACGTGTTCTTCATCGACGTCGAGGGCCACGTCGAGAATGCCGGTCTCAAGCAGGCCCTGGTCGACCTGGAGCACGCTGCGGGTGAAGTGCGGGTGCTGGGCTGTTATCCTCGCGCCGTCCTCGGCCGCCTGCCGGGTGAAGGTGGAGAGGGGAGCTGAATTTTTTAACCGTCCACGGATGAACACAGATAAACACGGATAGAAAAAGCGAACTCGATCCTGACTTGCCCTCGCGTCTAGATGGCTTCGGAACGTTTGGGAGTGCTCACGGCATGACATTCAATTTCATTCAATCTGTGTTTATCTGTGTTCATCTGTGGACGAATTGACCAATAACTGACTTATGAAAAAACGCGATTACAACGAACTGGCCGCGCCGGGTGTGCGCGAGCTGATGCCGTATACGCCGGGCAAGCCGATCGACGAGCTGGAGCGCGAATACGGTGTGAGCGACTCGATCAAGCTGGCCTCCAACGAGAACCCGCTGGGCTCCAGCCCGAAGGCGATCGAGGCGGTGCGTGGCGAACTCGACGATCTGTGGTTGTACCCGGATGCCAACGGCTTCTATCTCAAGCAGGCACTGGCAGAAAAGCACGACGTGGATACCGACTGCATCACGCTGGGCAACGGTTCCAACGATGTGCTGGTGTTCCTGGCCCAGGCCTTTCTGCAGCCCGGCCTGGAGTCGGTGTTTTCGCAGTACGCCTTTGCCGTGTACCCGATCGCCACGCAGATGGTCGGCGCCACTGCCAGCATCGCCCCGGCGCTGCCGGCCGATCACCCGATGCCGCTGGGCCATGACCTGCGCGGCCTGTTCGATCGGGTCGGGCCCGATACCCGACTGGTGTTCGTGGCCAATCCCAACAACCCGACCGGCACCTGGCTGGACGGTCAGCGGCTGAAGGATTTTGTCGGCTCGTTGCCGCCGCACGTGATCTGCGTGGTCGACGAGGCTTACACCGAGTATGCCGAGTCCGACAAGCTGGGTGACGCCTCGACCTGGCTTGAGGAGTTTCCCAACCTGGTCGTCACCCGCACCTTCTCCAAGGCCTACGGCCTGGCCGGCCTGCGGGTCGGTTACTGCCTGAGCAACCCCGGGATCGCCGACCTGCTCAACCGCGTGCGCCCGGCCTTCAACGTCAATGCGCTGGCCCTGGCAGCGGCGCGTGCCGCGCTGGACGACCACGAATTCATCGACAAGACCCGCCGCACCAACAGCGACGGCCTGAAAACGCTGGGCGCCGGCCTGGAGAGACTGGGCGCGAAGGTGATTCCTTCGGCGGCCAATTTCATTCTTGCCGGTTTCGATCGCCCCGGCGGCGAACTCAATGAAGCCCTGCTGAAGCAAGGCGTGATCGTGCGGCCGGTGGGCAACTACGGCCTCGACAACTACCTGCGCATCACCGTGGGCACGCCGGCACAGAACGAGCGCGTGCTGACGGCGCTGGCTGGAATCCTCTGACCGCGATGCGCCTGAAGGTCCAGCCGGCTCGCAGGCCGCTGTCGGGCGACTACCGGCCACCCGGCGACAAGTCGGTCTCGCACCGGGCCGCCATCTTCGGCGGCCTGGCCGAAGGTGAAACCGAGATCCACGGCTTTCTCGACAGTGCCGATACCCGTGCCACGCTTGAAGCCATGGCAGCGCTCGGTGCCGAGGTCTCGGAATCCAACGGCGTGATTCGAATGCGCGGCGGGCACCTGCAAGCGCCGGCCGGGGACCTCGACCTGGGCAATTCCGGCACCGGCATGCGCCTGCTGACCGGTGCGCTGGCCGGTCATCCGGACCTGTTTGGGGCCAGTATCCGACTGGTCGGTGACGAGTCGCTGTCGGCACGGCCGATGGCGCGCATCATCGAGCCGCTGCGAACCATGGGTGCCGACATCGACAGTACCGACGGACGCGCGCCGCTGACCGTGCGTCCGCGCCGATTGCGGGGCATTCGCCATGCACTGCCGGTGGCCAGTGCCCAGGTCAAGTCGGCATTGCTGCTGGCCGGCCTGAATGCCGATGGCGTGACCGAACTGACCGAACCCGGTATCAGCCGTGATCATACCGAGCGTATGCTGCCGACTTTCGGCGGTCGACTCGAGCGCGGCAAGCTCCAGTGCCGCCTCGACGGTGGCCAGCACCTGATCGGAACGCTCTGCCGCGTGCCTGGGGACCTCAGCTCGGCGGCATTCGCCCTGGCGGCCGGCCTGATCGTGGAAGGATCGGTCATTCAGTTGACAGAAGTGGGTCTCAACCCGACCCGTGACGGCGTGCTGCGCATTGTCGAGCTCATGGGTGCAGGCCTGGAGCGCACTGTATTGACCGCCAATGACGAAGAGCCGGCCGGTCACCTGCAGGTCCGTTCCGGCAAGCTGTCCGGCGTTGATGTCGCAGCGGAACTCGTGCCACTGGCGATCGACGAGTTTCCGGTGCTGATGGCGCTGGCCGCCTGTGCCGATGGCACGACCCGGGTTCGTGGTGCCGAGGAGCTGCGGGTCAAGGAGTCCGACCGCCTGGCGGTCATGTGCCGCGAGTTGGCAAAGCTGGGCGTGCGCGTGACCGAATACCCTGATGGTGCCGATATCAGCGGCGGACCGGTCCGCGGTGGCCGCGTCGATTCGCACGGCGACCACCGCATCGCCATGAGTCTGGCCGTGCTCGGCCTGGTCGCCGACGGGTCGGTCGAGATCGAGAACGCGGAATGGATCCGGACGAGTTATCCGGGGTTTGTCGACGATATGCGGGCGCTGGGCGCGGAGATGGAGTGGCTTTGAGAGTGGAAACGGGAAACGGAAAACGTGAAACGGGGGTGAGCGCATTGCCATCGATTGGTGAGCGGTGGCCAATTGCGGCAAGCCTGCCATTGGCTGGTTTCGGGCCACTAAAAGCAGCAGGCGACCCCCCGTTTTCCGTTTTCCGTTTCACGATTACCAGCCCACAGGAGGTGCAAGTTGTCTGACGAAAGCGCAGCCGTGGGTGATGATGCGCCGGTGCTGACCATCGACGGCCCCTCCGGTGCCGGCAAGGGGGCGGTGTCGGCGCGGGTGGCCGAGGCGTTGGGCTGGCACCTCCTTGATTCGGGCGCGGTGTACCGGGCGGTGGCGCTGGCGGCGGTGGATGCCGGTCTCGATGCCGATGACGAAGCAGCCCTGGTCGAGTTGTGCGAAGGCCTGGAGCTGGATTTCGCAAGGGGTGAGGGCGGAGTTTCCGTGTTGCTGGCCGGTAAGCCGGTCGATCAGCGCCTGCGCAGCGAGGAGGTCAGCGTCATGGCGTCGCAGGTCGCCGCCCTGCCCAGAGTGCGGTCGGCGCTGCTCGATCTGCAGCGCCGTTTCCGCCGTGCTCCGGGGCTGGTTGCCGACGGTCGCGACATGGGCACCGTGGTCTTTACCGACGCCCCGTACAAGGTGTTTTTGGAGGCTTCGGTCGAGGAAAGAGCAAATCGACGGTATAAACAGTTGAAAGAACAAGGAGAAAGTGTTAAATTTCTCCGTCTTTTTCGCGACCTTGAGGAACGCGACCGCCGCGACCGCGAGCGCGCTGTTTCGCCAACGGTCCCGGCAGACGATGCGGTGGTGATCGATTCCACCGATCTGGGGCTGGAACAAGTGGTTGATCAGGTGCTGGCCCTGGTGCGGCAGCGATCCGGAAGCGAAAAGACGAAAAGCTGAATTGATACTGTCCCGGGGGTGCATGGTGCGCCTGCCGGGGAAACTCACGAGCACCCCCGGCGGGTGCGGAAACCGAAAAGAGATAGCGGACCTTGAATTCCAATGCCGCGGAGATCTTGCAGGAAGACACAAGCGTAATGACCGAATCCTTTGCAGAGTTATTTGAACAGAGCATCACCGAAAAGGACCTTCGCCCCGGTGCGATCGTTACTGGACGGATTGTTGAAATTCGTGACGACGTTGTCGTCGTCAATGCCGGACTGAAGTCCGAAGGCATTGTGCCAATCCACCAGTTCCAGAAGCCCGATGGGGAAATGGAAGTGGAAGTGGGCGACGACGTGGAGGTGGCGCTGGATACCGTCGAGGACGGTTTCGGCGAAACCCGCCTGTCCCGTGAAAAGGCCAAGCGCTCGCGCGTCTGGACGAAACTGGAAGGCGCCTACGAAGAAGAAGACAACGTGATCGGTCAGATTTCCGGCAAGGTCAAGGGCGGGTTCACCGTCAATATCGACGGTATCCGGGCTTTCCTGCCCGGATCGCTTGTCGACGTGCGGCCCGTGCGCGATCCGGTTTACCTTGAAGGCAAGGACCTCGAGTTCAAGATCATCAAGCTCGACCGTCGCCGCAACAACCTGGTCGTCAGCCGCCGTGCCGTGGTCGAACACGAGTACGCTGCCGAGCGTGATGACCTGATTGAACGCCTGAACGAGGGCGAGATTGTAAAGGGTGTGGTCAAGAACCTGACCGATTACGGTGCATTCCTGGACCTCGGCGGTATCGACGGCCTGCTGCACATCACCGACATGGCCTGGAAGCGCGTGCGTCATCCTTCCGAAGTGGTTGAAGTCGGCGACGAGCTGGAAGTGCGAGTGCTGCGCTTCGACCGCGAGCGCATGCGCGTTTCGCTGGGTCTCAAGCAGCTCGGTGATGACCCGTGGGAAAACATCGATCGCCGCTATCCGCCGACTTCGCGCCTGTTCGGCAAGGTCACCAACATCACCGACTATGGCTGCTTCGTCGAGATCGAAGATGGCGTCGAAGGCCTGGTTCATGTCTCGGAAATGGACTGGACCAACAAGAACGTCAACCCGGCCAAGGTCGTGCACGTCGGTCAGGAAGTCGAGGTCATGGTGCTGGATGTCGACGAAGAACGCCGACGCATCTCGCTGGGCATGAAGCAGTGCACCCCGAACCCGTGGGAAGCCTTCGCGGCCACTCACAACAAGAACGACATGGTTCGTGGTGCTATCAAGTCGATTACCGACTTCGGTATTTTCATCGGCCTGGACGGCGGCATCGATGGGCTGGTTCACCTGTCCGACATTTCCTGGATGACCCCGGGCGAAGATGCCATTCGCAACTTCCGCAAGGGTGAGGAAATCGAAGCTGTTGTACTGGCCGTCGATCCGGAGCGTGAACGCATTTCGCTGGGCATCAAGCAGCTCGAGCAGGATCCGTTTGCCACCTACATGGCCGAGCATCCGCGTGGCTCCATCGTCACCGGCAAGGTCAAGTCGGTGGATCCGAAGGGCGCTGTCGTCGAGCTGGCCGATGGTGTCGACGGTTACGTCAAGGCATCCGACTGCGCCAAGGAGCGCGTCGAAGACGCCACCAAGGTGCTGTCGGAGGGAGATGAGATCGAAGCCAAGTTCGTGGCCCTTGATCGCAAGACCCGCAACCTGACGCTGTCGATCCGCGCCAAGGACGACGACGAGCTGGCAGACGCAGTCGACCAGTACAAGCGTTCCGGCAGCGGAAGCGGGACGACGCTGGGCGACTTGCTCAAGGAACAGCTCGAAAGCAAGGACTAATCGCATGATGAGAGAGGCCGGCATCCCGCCAGGTGCAGGATGCCGGTTATCTCGCGACAGGGGAGTGGTATGACCAAATCCGAGCTCATCGAACTCATGGCGGGAGATCAGACCCACCTGAGTCAGGCCGACGTGGAACTGGCTGTTCGCTGCATTCTTGAGCAACTCAGCCGGGCACTGGCCGAGGGGGAACGAATCGAGATTCGGGGTTTTGGCAGCTTTTCCCTGCATTATCGTCCTCCGCGCATGGGCCGCAACCCCAAGACGGGTGAGGCGGTGGCCTTGCCGGGTAAATACGTTCCTCACTTCAAGCCGGGCAAGGCCCTGCGTGAGCGAGTGAACGACAACGGTCCGTCCTAGCCCGGTATGTTCCGCTGGCTCCTGCTGTTCTTCTTTCTGGCGGCAGTTGTTGCCGGTCTCGTCATTGGTGTGCTCAACCCGCAGACGGTCACCCTGGACCTGCTGGTGATCAGCCTGAATTTTCCCCTGGGCGCCCTGGTAATGGCGGCACTCGCTGCAGGTATCCTGCTCGGGCTCATCCTCGCCGCAGTGTTGTTCGTTCTGCCTTCCCGACTGGCCCACCGTGGTCGGGCCAAGGCATCCGCGGAATCCGGGATGACCGACCAATCGAATGCTTGAATATGGTCTTTTCTTCCTTCTGCTTCTGCTGGCGGCGGCATGTGGTTGGCTGGTTGCGCGCCAGATGGCTGCGGGACGTGGACGCCATCGGACCGGTGCACTTTCGTCGAGCTATTTCCGGGGGCTGAACTACCTCCTCAACGAGCAGCCCGACAAGGCCATCGAGGTCTTCCTGGAATTGGCCGAAATCAATCGTGACACGGTTGAAACCCATCTCGCCCTGGGTAATCTTTTCCGTCGCCGCGGCGAAATGGACAAGGCGATCCGCTTTCACAAGCACATCATCACTCGCCCCAATCTGACCGAGGAGCAGCGTTCCCAGGCCTTGCTGGAACTGGGTGAGGATTACATGCAGGCCGGCCTGCTCGACCGGGCCGAGCGGCTGTTCAGCGAGTTGCTTGACCATTCGGTCGAGAGCGACAAGCCGGCTCGGCAACTGCTCGATATCTACCAGCAGGAAAGGGACTGGGAGAATGCCATCGTACAGGCCCAGCACCTGAGAAAATTCGATGGCAAGGAAGGGGATCATCTGATCTCCCAGCTCTATTGCGAGGTGGCCCGCGAAGCACTCGACCGGGGCGCCAACGAGGCGGTTGTTCCGGCCTTGCGTCAGGCAAGGCGGCATGATCCGGGCAGTGCGCGTGCCCGTTTGCTGCACGCCGAGCTTGCTGCTTCCGAGGGGCGTTGGGATAGTGCGGCGGATTGTTTCCGTGAAGCCTGCGAACTCGATCCCGACTGCCTGGTCTTCACGCTTGAACCGTTGATGGAAGCGCATCGCAGGTCCGGCCGCGACGAAATCGTGGAGCGCTGGCTTGAGCAAATGGTGGCGAAGCAGCCCATGACGACCGCGATCCTGGCGCTGGCGAAAATCAGGGCCGAATCCGATCCGCGCGCGGCGGTCGAGCTGCTGCTTCACTACCAGTCCGAGCGTCCGACTGTCAGAGGCCTGGAGTATCTCGTCGAGCTGGTTTACCGCCAGGGGGTCAGTCTGGATGAACTGGGCCCGGACATGATGCGCAACCTGGTGCAACGTCTGCTGGAAGGTCAGCCGCTCTACCGTTGCCAGCAATGCGGTTTCAGCGGCCGGTCCTGGCACTGGCAGTGTCCCGGCTGCCGGCAGTGGGACAAGACCCGGGCAATTACCGGCGTTCTCGGGGAATGACGGGCTGGCCACCGGGCTGGCTCTCGCTGCCGGTCGCGTTCATCCTGGCCACCGTACTGACGCCGCTGCTTCGACGGTGGCTGCTGCGGTTCAACCTGGTCGACCTTCCCGGCGAGCGACGCAGCCACACTGCCCCGACACCGCGCGGCGGTGGGTTGGCAATTGCAGTGGCTTTCCTGATCGCGGTCCTTCTGGCCGGCGATCCACTGTGGTGGCCCGGCGTGTTTGCAGTGAGCGTGCTGGCGATGCTGGGGTGGCTCGATGATCGTGCCGAACTGCATCCGGCGGTCAGGCTTGCGGTGCAGTCGGCAGTGGCCGTGCTCGGGTTGTGGTGGCTTGGCCCAGTCGCAACTGTCGTCGTACTTGATTATTCATTGCATTGGCCCTGGCTGTGGACGCCGCTTGCCGGCGTTGCCGTGGTGTGGCTGATCAACCTGCATAACTTCATGGATGGGTCCGACGGTCTCGCCGCCATGCAGGGTGCCTGGTCGGGCCTGTCCTTCGCGGTGATCATGTTGATGAATGACCTGACGGGCCCGGCCTCTTTTGCACTCGCCATGGCCGGTGGATTTGCCGGGTTTCTGGTCTGGAATCGTCCACCGGCACGGATTTTCATGGGGGACGTCGGTTCCATGGTTCTGGGAGGAGGGGTTGCGATGCTGGCCCTGGTCGGCGCTGCCAGCGGGGCAGTGAGTGTCTGGGTCAGCCTGATCCTCACCTCGGTGTTCGTGGTCGATGCCACAGCGACATTGGCGCTGAGAGTGAGTCGTGGCGAGCGGTGGTATACTGCGCATCGGCAGCACGCCTATCAGCGACTGATCGTGGCGGGTAGTAGTCACGGGCAGGTTCTGGCGCTGTATGCCGCAACCAACCTGCTGCTGGTCATGCCGGCGGCATGGGCCGCGGTTGTATATCCCGGGCTGGGGGCAGGGATTGCAATCGGCCTGATCGTATTGCTTGCCGGAGGATGGTGGGTCATTCAGTCTGCCACGGTAACGGAGAATCAAGGGCATGAATGATCAGCACGAACAGCGGATTTCATTTTTGAATTTGCGCACCCTGGTGGTCGTGCATGATCTGGTGATGATCGGCGTTGCCTGGCTGGTTGCCAGACTGGCCACGCTGTGGTTGCTGGGGGAGACTGCAGTCGACTGGCGTCAACTGGCGATCGAGATCAACCTGGTCTTGGTCATCCAGGGCTTCCTGCAATGGCGGACCGGGCTCTACCGTGGTGTCTGGCGCTTTGCGAGCCTTCCCGATCTCGCCAACCTGGGCCGTGCCGCCTTGCTGGCGGCGGTGGCCAGCAGTGCCGTGCTGCTGGTGCTCGATGCACCGCTGGAGCTGATGGTGCTCATGGTCTGGGCGTTTCCCCTGCTGTTGATGCTGATGCTCGGCATTCCGCGGCTTGTCTATCGTGTTTTCAAGGATATGCGGCTGGAAGTTCATCGCCGCCGCCAGACCTTTCGCACCGTCATTATCGGGGCCGGCAGTTCCGGCCGCATGTTGCTGCCGGAGCTGCGTCGCCGCGGGAGTTACGACATCGTCGGTTTTCTGGACGACGATCGCCGCCTGTGCAACACCGAGATCCTGGGCGTTCCGGTGCTCGGTGATGTCAGCAACCTGCCGCGCATCGCGCGCGAGGCCGCCATCGACATGGCGGCCATCGCCATCCCCTCCGCCACCAACCAGCAGATGCAGCGCATTGTCGAGGCCTGCGAGAAGGCCGGGGTGGAGTTTCGGACGCTGCCTACGCTCAAGCAGATGGGCGCCAGCATCACCCGATTCGACGACCTCAAGCCGGTCGCCATCGACGATTTACTCGGGCGGGAGCCGGTCTCGCTGGACTGGGAATCGATTCGCTCGGGACTGGCCGGCAAGCGCGTGCTGGTGACCGGCGGCGGCGGGTCGATCGGTGCTGAGCTCTGTTGCCAGATCGCGCGGCTGGATCCGGCCGGGCTGGTGGTGCTGGACAACAGCGAATACAACCTTTATCGCATCGATCACCGTCTCAAGTCGGAATTCAGCGATCTCATGGTCGAGACCGTGTTGGGGGATGTGTGTGATTCGGCCACTGTCGAGACAGTCATGAAGCGCTCGCGTCCGGAAGTGGTCTTCCACGCTGCTGCGTACAAGCATCTGCCAATGCTCCAGCACCAGGTGCGTGAGGCCTTCCGCAACAATGTCATCGGTACCCGCCGGGTGGCTGATGCGGCCGTTCGCTATCGCGCCAGTTCCTTTGTGCTCATCTCCACCGACAAGGCGGTCAATCCCTGCAATATCATGGGTGCAACCAAGCGGACCGCGGAGCTGTACTGCCAGTACCTCAACAACAATGCCGATACCCGGTTCATCACCGTTCGTTTCGGCAATGTGCTCAACTCCACCGGTTCGGTGGTGCCGTTGTTCAACGAGCAGATCCGCAATGGCGGCCCGGTGACCGTGACGCATCCGGAGATCACCCGTTATTTCATGACCATTGCCGAGGCGGGCCAGTTGATCCTGCAGGCGGCGGTCCTGGGCAAGGGCGGCGAGGTTTTCGTACTCGATATGGGCGAGCCGGTTCGCATCAGCTTTCTGGCCGAACAGCTCATCCGCCTGGCAGGCAAGGAACCAGGGCGAGACGTCGAGATCGTCTATACGGGACTGCGTCCCGGCGAAAAGCTCTACGAGGAGTTGTTCCACGAGCATGAGCCCTACGCCACCACGGCACACGAAAAGATTTTCCAGACTCGCAGCCCATCCCGCCAACTTGAAGGGATCGAGGAGCGGTTGCGCCAGGCCGAGCAGGCCGTGTTGCTTTACGACAATGCAGCCTTGCGTCGACTGCTGCTGGAGCTTGTGCCCGAGTTGGGTCGCGTGCCGCGGCGCGAGCGCAAGGTCGTACCGCTGGCCGGCTGACTGGCCACTCATCATCAACCGCGCTTTCTTATGAGCACGACCTCATCATCCAGGCCGCTGAGGCCAACTCCGGCCGCACCGGCCGGGCAGGTGACTCGCCTGAAGCACCGTTCCGGGTTACTCGTCGGCAATGCCCTCGGCGACCCGGTCGAACGCGAGCATCCTGTCTACCTGCCACCCGGGTATGAACAGAACGATCAGCGGTACCCGGTCCTGTGGTGCCTGGCCGCCTACACCAACGCCGGTCCGGGGCAGGTCAACTGGCGCAATCACGGTGAGAACCTGCCGCGGCGCCTGGATCGCCTGATTGCCGAGGAAAGAATGCCGCCTGTGATCATGGTGTTTCCCGACTGCTATACCAGCCTGGGAGGCAACCAGTATGTCAATACGCCGGCGATGGGTCGCTATGCCGATTACATCGTCGACGAACTGGTGCCGGCCGTCGACGACGCTTTCCGAACCATTCCGGAGTCGGCTGCGCGTGGAGCCTTCGGCAAGTCTTCGGGGGGCTTCGGCGCCTTGCACCTGGTCATGCAGCGTCCCGGGGCGTTTGCCGTGGCCGCCAGCCACGCCGGCGACTGTGGTTTCGATCGCGTCTACCTGCGAGACTTTCCGTTGTGCTGCGACGTGCTGGCGCGTCATGACGGAGATGTCGAGCATTTCGTACGCACGTTCTGGCGCGACAAGCGACCGGGGGGCGCAGCCTTTCATACCATGATGACGCTGTGTCTTGCAGCCAGCTATTCACCCGCGGCTGATCGGCCGCTTGGTTTGAAATTGCCGTTCGATCTTCGGACCTGCCGCCTGGACGCGGCGGTGTGGGAGCGCTGGATGGACTTCGATCCGGTTGTCGCTGCCCGTACTCATGCCGATGCGCTCAAGAGGTTGTCGGGGCTGTGGATCGACGCCGGCAGTCGGGACCAGTACTTCATCCATTACGGCACCCGCCAGCTCCACGATGTTTTCGAGGAGTTGGGCGTCGACCACCACTACGAGGAGTTCGACGGCACCCATTCCGGCATCGACTGGCGTTACGATGAGTCCCTGCCGTGGCTGCTTGCGCGCTTGAGCCTGGCTTGAAAGCCTGCCTATCTGCCGGCACATTGATTAGATAATGAACTTCCCGCTACCGAGTTGCCCATGTTGACCGTCACCCCCGCCGCCCGAGATTATTTCGGCAAGCTGCTCGAGCAGCAGCCCGATGACACCCATCTGCGCCTGCGCGTGGTCAACTCGGGCACTCCGGCGGCCGATGTTGAACTCACCTACTGCCCGCGAGGGCAGCAGCGTGACGACGATCACGTTATCGATTGCCAATCCTTCACGCTCTACGTCGAGCGTGAGAGTGCAGACGTCCTGGATGGCGCAATGATCGACTTCGAGAGCACTGCCATGGGCGGCGAGCTCAATATCCGTGCTCCCGGATTGAAAGGGCAACGTCCGTCTTCCGATGCGCCGATCCAGGAGCGCGTCAGCTGGGTGCTGGAAACGCGGATCAATCCAATGGTCGCATCACACGGCGGCCAGGTCGGCCTGGTTGATGTGACCGACGACAACGATGTCGTCCTGCGCTTTGGCGGTGGCTGCCACGGCTGCGGCATGGTCGACGTGACCCTGAAGCAGGGCATTGAGACGACGCTGAAGCAGGAAGTGCCGGAGGTGCGCGAGGTCATCGACGCCACCGACCACGAAACCGGCGAAAATCCGTATTACTGAGGGATAAACGAAAAAACGTAAAACGGGGGGTGGCGTATTGCCGGTATCAAGTTGGCGGGCCAAGGGTGGTGGACTTGCCATTGGCCACCGGAGACAAAACGAAGCCACTGGCGTCGCCCCCGTTTTACGTCTTCCGTTCTACGTTTTTCGGACCTCCGGTCTTAGGGAACCTCTGAACAACTCTGCACGGGCGCGACGGCGCCTCTGCGGGAGGCTCCGGCTTGGCTTGGGCGAGCGTGGTTTGGTCATTCCAAATGAGCGAGCCCAAACGAGGCGGAGACC